>NZ_JAHBDR010000041.1:0-97652 GCF_019956575.1 Pseudomonas sp. A-R-19 | reverse complement strand
AAGAAGACACGGATTGATCAAACGAACTATGATTTTTCATGGACTCGCCCTCGCTGTCGTTGGCTGTTTAGACTGCCACCGTGGCGCATTGACGCCTCGGCTTGGGCGAGTCCATCCAATTACAAGGGACCGCGTCCGAGTCGACAATGAGGGGTCCTCCAAACCCGTGAAAGTCCCAAAAAAAGCCCCCGTTGCATGGCGCGCCGGGGGCTTTATGTCACTCAGGCTTTTTTTTCAACTTCGGGTTCGGGAAGAACTGAACAGCCTGAACCTTGGTGTCGGCTGGTTTGAGTGCGCTGGTAGTAACCCGCGTACCCAACTCCTTTGGCACCGACAGCCCTTGCTCATTGAGTGTGTCGGAGTAACCGCAGGCCACGCACTCTCGGTGCGGGACCTGGTCCTCATTCCACATCATCAGCTTGTCCGGCTCGCTACATGCCGGGCAGACCGCCCCGGCGATAAAGCGTTTCTTGGTAATCACAGGTCCCTCGCTCATGCTGCCGCGTCCTCACTCAGGCCGCTGTGGCGCAAGAGTGCGTCAATCGATGGCTCGCGACCACGGAAGTCGACGAACAGCACCATCGGCTCCTGGGAACCGCCCCGTGCCAGGATCGCTTCACGGAAGGCGCGACCGGTGTCGGCGTTGAGTACACCTTCTTCTTCAAACTTCGAAAACGCATCGGCCGAGAGCACTTCAGCCCATTTGTAGCTGTAGTAACCCGCGGCATAACCGCCAGCGAAAATGTGCGCAAAGCTGTTGGGGAAGCGGTTGTAAGCCGGCGGACGCATCACCGAAACCTCGTCACGCACGCCTTCGAGAACTTGCAGCACGCTGCGGCCGTCGCCGTGGGTGGCGTGCAGTTCGAAGTCGAACAGCGAGAATTCCAGTTGGCGGACCATCATCAGGCCGGACTGGAAGTTTTTCGCCGCGAGCATTTTCCCGAGCAAATCCTGAGGCAGCGGTTCGCCGGACTCGTAGTGACCGGAAATCAGCGCCAGGCCTTCCGGCTCCCAGCACCAGTTTTCCATGAACTGACTTGGCAGTTCGACGGCATCCCAGGCCACGCCGTTGATGCCGGACACGCCAGCATGCTCGACGCGGGTCAGCAGGTGATGCAGGCCGTGACCGAACTCGTGGAACAGGGTGGTGACTTCGTCATGGGTCAGCAATGCAGGCTTGCCGCTGTCGGCCGGGGTGAAGTTGCACACCAGGTTCGCCACCGGGCTTTGCAGCACACCGTCAGCGGTGCGACGACGGTCGCGGGCGCCATCCATCCAGGCACCGCCACGCTTGTTGGCGCGGGCATAGAGGTCGAAGAAGAAGCGGCCGACGTGCTGGCCGTTTTCCTTGATTTCAAACAGGCGGACATCCGGGTGCCAGGTATCGAAACCTTTCTGCTCGGCAATCTCGATGCCGTACAGGCGCTGGACGATGGCGAACAGGCCGCTGAGCACCTTGTCGATCGGGAAGTAGGCGCGCAAGGCTTCCTGGGCGACGCTGTAGCGTTGTTCGCGGAGTTTTTCGCCGTAGAAACCGCTGTCCCAGCTTTGCAGGCCCGGGCAACCTTGCTCGGCGGCATAGGCCTTGAGCTGTTCCAGATCCTGAGCGGCGAACGGCTTGCTGCGCGTGGCCAGGTCGCGCAGGAAACTCAGCACCTGATCGCTGGATTCGGCCATTTTGGTCGCCAGGCTCAACTCGGAGAAACTGCTGAAACCCAACAGCTTGGCCAGCTCCTGACGCAGGTCGAGGATTTCTTCCATGACCGGGCCGTTGTCATTCTGACCGGCATTCGGCCCTTGGTCCGACGCACGGGTGCAGTAGGCCGCGTAGACTTCCTCACGCAGCGCGCGATCCTGGGCGTAGGTCATCACCGCGTAGTAGCTTGGGAATTCCAGGGTGATCAGCCAGCCGTCCAGGTCCTTGGCCTGTGCCGCGGCAGCCATTTGCGCCTTGGCCGAATCGGTCAGGCCGGCGAGGGCGGCTTCATCGGTGACGTGCTTGGTCCACGCCTGGGTGGCATCGAGCAATTGGTTGGAGAAACGGCTACCCAGCTCGGACAGCTTGCTCTGCACTTCGGCGTAACGCTTCTGTTCGGCTTCCGGCAGGTCGATACCCGACAGACGGAAGTCACGCAGGGAGTGTTCCAGGATAGTTTTCTGCGCCACGTCGAAACCGGCGGCCTCCGGGCTGCTGGCCAGGGCTTCGAAGGCCTGGAACAGTTCGCGGTTCTGGCCCAGCTCGGTGGAGTAGGCGCTCAAGGCCGGCAGGCACGACTCGTAGGCTTCACGCAGTTCGGCGCTGTTGCACACGGCATTGAGGTGGCTGACCGGGCTCCAGGCGGCGCCCAGGCGGTCGTTGAGCTCGTCCATCGCCAGGACCAGGCCGGCCCACGATGGCTGTGTGGCCTGGGTCTTGAGGATCTCGACGATGGCGGCACGGTTGTCAGCCAGGATCTGTTCAATGGCCGGTTGTACGTGTTCGGCGCGGATGGCGGAGAACGGCGGCAGGTCGTAGGACTGCAAAAGAGGGTTGTTCACGCTCACGGTTGATACCTTGGCTGGAGAAACATGCAGCCATCTTAATTACAATCGACGTTCACCGCAGCTATCAGCAACAGAGAGAAACCCTATCGTGAACCTTCGCAAGTATCAGAACCACACGCCATTGCTGGGTAAAGGCGCTTTTGTCGACGGTTCGGCAGTGGTGATCGGCGACGTTGAAATTGGCGAAGACAGTTCGGTCTGGCCGCTGACAGTGATCCGTGGCGACATGCACCGCATCCGCATCGGCGCGCGCACCAGCGTGCAGGATGGCTGCGTGCTGCACATCACCCACGCCGGGCCGTTCAACCCCGATGGCTTTCCATTGCTGATCGGCGACGACGTGACCATCGCCCACAAGGTCATGCTGCATGGCTGTTCGGTGGGCAGCCGGGTGTTGATCGGCATGGGCAGCATTGTCATGGACGGTGCGCAGGTCGACGATGATGTGATCATTGGTGCCGGCAGCCTGGTGCCGCCGGGCAAGCATCTGCAAAGCGGCTTCCTGTATGTGGGAAGCCCGGTGAAGCAGGTCCGTCCGCTGAATGACAAGGAGCGCGCGTTTTTCACCTACAGCGCGGCAAACTACGTGAAGCTCAAGGACCTGCATCTGGCCGAAGGCTACGACCAGCTCTGACCCGGCCCCTTACTTTCAGGATTCAACATGCATTACCAAAGCGTTTTATTCGACCTCGATGGCACCCTGACCGACCCGCGCGAGGGCATTACCCGTTCGATCCAGTTCGCCCTGGGCAAACTGGGTATCGATGAGCCGGACCTGGCCAAGCTCGAACACTTCATCGGCCCGCCGCTGTTGCAGGCATTCATGCAGTTCTACGACTTCGACGAAGCCAAGGCGTGGGACGCGGTGAATTTCTATCGCGAGCGCTTCAAGGTCACCGGCCTTTACGAAAACCGGGTGTTCGATGGTGTCACGCCGCTGCTGGAAACCCTGGGCGGACAAGGCCGGCAGCTGTACATCGCGACCTCGAAACCGTGGGTGTTCGCCCGGGAGATCGCCCGGCATTTCGATTTTGCCAAACACTTCAAGGTGATTTACGGCAGCGAACTGGATGGCACCCGGACCAACAAAGTCGAGCTGATCGCTCACCTGATGGCCGAAGAAAACCTGGACCCGGCCAACACCCTGATGATCGGCGACCGCAAGCACGACCTGATCGGCGCGCGCAGCAACGGCCTGGACGCGGCGGCAGTGGGTTACGGGTTCGGCAGCCACGAAGAGTTGAGCGTCGAAGCGCCGGCGTATCACTTTGAAACGCTGGCTAAGCTGCATCAGGCGTTTTTGCAGCGCTGATAAGGCCGATACAAATCAACTGTGGGAGCGGGCTTGCTCGCGAAGAGGGAGTGTCAGTCGACATCAATGTTGTCTGATACACCGCCTTCGCGAGCAAGCCCGCTCCCACAGGGGGAATGCGTAATTCTTCAAGGTCTGGGCGGCGGGGCCAGCCTCTGCCCTTGCTCGACCGCCCAGTTCACCACCTGCGCGGTCAATTGATCGTTCGCCTGACCGAACCCGGCCACCACCGCCGGGACCTGCACATCACTGATTGGCTGGCGCACTTCAAAGCGGCGGCTGGCGAGCAGGCGCTGGTCATAGCTGCGCACCAGCAATGCATCCAGACGTACGACCACGCTGGCATTCGTGCCCTGGTATTCAGTCTGGAACGCCTGCAGGCTGCCGCCCAATTCAAGATCGGTTTGGAAGATGCTGTCATCGGTGCTCAGCAGCGGCACCCGCCCGTCATGCTGGAAACCGTCCAGCAGGCGATTGCGCACCAGCACCGGTGCCGGGTCGCTCCAGCGTGAACCCTTGTAGTGGCTGATCACATCGCCCTGAGGAATCACGGCGATGTTCGGACTGTTCAATGCTTCGCTGGACTGGAATTTGCTCAGGCGCAACGACCAGCGCTGCGGCGTGCCCTGGCTTGCCGAAGCGTTGCTCTGGGCCGACGGCAACCGATACATCTCGAAGGGCTCGGGTTTTGGCAGGATCGAGCACGAACTGATCAGCGTGAAGCCAGCGAGGAGGGCAATCCGAATCAGCTTCATGGCGTGAATTCCTTAGTCTTTTCACTGCCCAGCAGGTAACCGCTGGGGTTGGCCTCCAGACGCTTGGTAATGGCGCGCAATGAGCTCAGGGTTTCGCGCATCTCGTGCACGGCCGGGCCCAGGCCATTGAGGCCTTGCATGCCACTGTTGAGCGAATCCTGATTGGCGGTGATCAGTTTGTTGAGGGTAGCGCTGCTCTCCTGCAACGACTTCATCGCCTGCTCGGCGCTGCCCAGCGTCTCCTTGCCATGCTCGTTGAGCAGCCCGTTGGCATTGCGCATCAGCGCCGTGGTCTGCTCCAGCATGGTGTTGACCTGCTTGCCCACCGACGCCAGTTGCTGCATGGCCTGACGGATATCGCCGCGCTGGTCGGCAATGGTCCCGGTGGTTTGCTCCAGATGCTCAAGGGTATTGCTGATGCGCTCGATGTTTTCCGTGGAAAACATCAGGTTGGCGTTATGCATCAGGGTGTTCACCCCGGCCATCAAATCGTTGCTGTCATTGAGTAGGCGGGCGATAGGCGAGGGTGAGGCGACGATGGTCGGCAGGTTGCCGTCCTTGCCCTTGAGCGTCGGACTCTGTGGCGTGCCGCCGCTGAGCTGGATGATCGAGGTCCCCGTGACGCCGGTCAGGGCCAGCTTGGCATTCGTGTCCTCCTTGACCGGGGTATCGCCGGCCAGGCGAATTCGCGCCAGCACCCGGCGCGGGTCCTTCGGATCCAGGCGCAGCGAAATCACGTCACCGACCTTGATCCCGCTGTACTGCACCGAACTGCCCTTGGACAAACCACTGACCGCCTCGTTGAACACGACTTCGTAGTCCTTGAACTCGGTATCGACACTGGACTTGGCCAGCCACAGGCCGAACAGCAGCGCGGCCGTCACCACAATCACGGTGAACAGGCCGATCAGTACATGATGGGCTCGGGTTTCCATGTCAGACCTCGTTGAGCTGTTGGGCGGCAGTCAATGCCGCGCGGCCGCGTGGGCCATGGAAGTATTCGTGAATCCACGGATCGTTGGTTTCCGAGACCTTATCGATGGCGTCGGCCACCAACACTTTCTTCTGCGCCAACACCGCCACCCGGTCGGTGATGGTGTAGAGCGTGTCGAGGTCATGAGTCACCAGGAAAACGCTCAGGCCCAGGGCATCGCGCAGGGTCAGGATCAATTGGTCGAACGCGGCGGCGCCGATCGGGTCGAGACCGGCGGTAGGCTCGTCGAGAAACAGGATGTCCGGGTCCAGTGCCAGCGCCCTGGCCAATGCGGCACGCTTGATCATGCCGCCCGACAGCGATGCTGGATACTTGTCCGCCGCCGACAGCGGCAACCCGGCCAGGGCCATTTTCACCGCCGCCAGGTGCTCGGCATCGTTGCGGCTCAAGCCGGCATGTTCGATCAGCGGCAGGGCGACGTTCTCGGTCACCGTCAGCGAGGAAAACAGCGCGCCCTTCTGGAACAGCACGCCAAAGCGCCGCTCCACCAACGAACGCTCGTGCTCGGACAAGGTTGGCAGGTTCTTGCCGAAGACTTTCACCACGCCTTCGCTGGGCTGGCGCAGCCCGACAATGCTGCGCAGCAACACCGATTTACCACTGCCGGAACCGCCGACCACGGCGAGAATTTCGCCCTTGTACAAATCCAGGTCGAGGTCCTCGTGCACGCTCTGGCGGCCAAAGCGATTGCACAGCCCACGCACTTCAATCACTGCCTCGGAGGGCGCTCGGGGTACTCGACTCACCAACCCATCTCCATGAAAAACATCGCGGCTATCGCATCCATCACGATCACCACGAAAATCGACTGCACCACGCTCGACGTGGTATGGGCACCGACGGACTCGGCGCTGCCGCTGACCTTGAAACCTTCGAGGCACCCAATCGCGGCGATCAGGAAAGCGAAGACCGGCGCTTTGACGATCCCCACCAGAAAGTGTTGAACGCCAATGTCCGATTGCAGCAACGATATGAACATCGCCGGCGAGATATCCAGTTTCACCGCGCAGACCACCGCACCGCCGATGATCCCCGACAGCATCGCCAGAAAGGTCAGCATCGGCAGGGCAATCAGCAACGCCAGGACCCGCGGCACCACCAGCAATTCCACGGGGTCGAGGCCCAGGGTGCGGATGGCGTCGATTTCTTCGTTGGCCTTCATCGAACCAATTTGCGCCGTGAACGCACTGGCGGTGCGCCCGGCCATCAGGATCGCCGTCAGCAACACGCCGAACTCGCGCAGGAAGGCAAATCCCACCAGGTCCACGGTGAAGACCGTGGCGCCGAAAGTGGCCAGTACCGTCGACCCGAGAAACGCCACCACGGCGCCCACCAGAAAAGTCAGCAATGCAACGATGGGGGCGGCGTCGAGCCCGGTCTGTTCGATATGGGCGATCGTCGACGTGACACGCCAGCACTTGGGACGGAACAGGCCTCGGGCAATGGTTTCGATGATCAGGCCAACGAAACCCAGCAGTTGCAGGGTGTCCTGCCAAACGATGTCCACCGCGCGGCCGATGCGGGTCAGCAACTGCACGGTAACGCTGATTTCCGGTTCCTTGATCGGTACGCAGAAATCGGTCAACGAGCAGTAGACGGTTTGCAGCAACGCGCGGTCGGCAGCGGAAAGCGTGCAATCCGGATGTTCAGCGGAGCGGCCGAGGCGCTCGGAGCCGAGTAGCTCGACCAACAGCGAGGCGCCGGCGGTGTCGAGCGCGCCGAGACCATTGAGGTCAATGGGGGTGTTGGCGTCGTACTGGCCGTGGAGTTTTTCGCTCAACAGCTTGAGGTCAGCGTAATGGGCAAGCGTCCAGTCGCCCGTCACCCGCAACCGTGCAGGGGTGATCGACGTGTCCAATCGGGCGTTGCCGGCCATCGTGCTGCTGATCATAAGCTCCGTGCTAGTTCAGTGATAACAAGCTCTACGTAATAGCACGAACCTGACTACTTTTCTTTGATCGCTGTGCTGTCCTTGACCTCGAAGCGCAGCACGCCGATGACCTGGCCATCTTCGGTCAGCACCCGAACCTGCCATTTGCCGGCCGGGTTGCCCGGGAAGTTCTGCTTGTGGGTCCAGGCCCGGTAACCTTCCTTGCGCCCGCCGTGGATATCCAGCGCAATACGGTCGACCTCTTTTCCGTTGAACTGCCAAACGTGATAGATCCGTTCGTCCAGGCCACGCGGGGCATTGATCGCGGTGTATGCGTAGAGCCCGCCATTGCGAATCTGCTCGGCGCTGACTTCATCGAGGCTGGCGCCCGGTGTACGGTCTTGCATTTGCGTGCTGATGGCCACGTCGGTCATCCACAGCGTTGCCGGTGGCACCCACGAACGCAGCTCCCAACCGACCGCACCGATGCCCAGGGTGATGCTCAAGATCGCCAACGCATTGCGTACCGTACGAATCGGGAAGATCGACGCCAGGCTCGGGAACGACAGCAGCACCGAGATACCCAGCGCCCATTTGAAACTTTGCGACGTCGTCAGGTGCATGATCACCGGCAACGCGGTGAGCAGCGCGGCGAACAGGGTCAGGGTGTGCAGGGCCAGAAACGCCCAGCGCCGTGGCGCCAGCCACTTGTAGTAGAGCGGGTCGATGATCGAAATCAGCGCCGCGATGCCCAGCAGCCCGGTGAAAAACAACTGGCCGCTGTTCCACGTCGTGGTGATGAAGAAGAACGGCAGGACAAAGAACAGGCTTTCCTGATGGATCATCTGCGTTGCGTAACGCAGCAACGGTTCCGGAATTTCGCGCTTGAAAACGCGCGCGAACAGCTTGGTCAGGCTGTTTTCCAGCATCAGCCAGATCCAGCTGATCAGCATGATGGTAGTGATCCAACTCGCCAGGCCTTGCTGGCGATCGACCAGAATGAAACTGCCTACCCCGGAGATGAAACCAGCGAGCGCAATGACCCCAGGGTAGCGCTTCATCAATTCGAGGATGCGCTGTACGAAACGGGTCAGGTTTTGCATTCGGCGGGTTCACAGTAGTCGTAGGAAAAAACCTCGACAGGTTACCGCTGGCGCGGCCCCGTGGCGAGGGGGCTTGCCCCCGTTGGGTCGCGAAGCGGCCCTAAAATCCGTAATTCCAATCCTTCAGATGAATTGCAGTAGTCAGTTTCACGACTGCTTCGCAGCCGAACGGGGGCAAGCCCCCTCGCCACAGTTAGTCGCTCGCCAGTTGGAGTGGTTACTTCCTGCGATGCAAACGCCAGCCCACCAACATCAACACGATCAAGCCCACCCCGCCGACCACCAGCCACATCAACTGGTCATAACTGAACAATGACTTCTCGATCCGCAAATACCCCGGCTGCAACAGCAGTTCACGCACAGCCTTGTTCGCCTCCTGCAGCGTCACCCCTTGCAGCTCCCGGGTCGGGTTGGTGAAACGGCCGTCTTCGTAGTCGCCGATGGCGCTCCAGTAGTAGTCCGCCAACGCGCTGTTGCCTTGTACGGCCCAGGCCTGGCGGGCAATCGCGGCCTGTTTGAGGCGGTTGAAGGTGTCGGCATTGAGGCCGTCCCTGAGCAATTCGGCCTTCAAGTCATCAAGCACTTGTTCGGCCTCGGACACGTCGTCGCGTTCAAGGTCGGCGTTGAGGCTCATGAAACCCACGCCGCCGAATACCTCGCGTTCCGCCCAAGGGCCATAGGACAAACCGTGAGCCAGGCGCAATTGGCGATAGAGCGCCCAGTCCAGATAATCCTTGAGTAAATCGAAGGTTTGATCGTGCCCGTCTTCCAGTACCGGCTCCGGCACCAGCCAGTGCAATTTGGCGCCGTTGCCGACCAGACCGTGGGTCAGGGTGCGCTCGTGGGCGGCACTGGCCTGGATTTGCGGCAGCGGCGGATGCTCGCCCGGGGTGATCGCCTCCAGCACGCCATACGCACGCTCCAGATAGGCCGGCAGCAACTTGTCGAGGTCGCCGACCACGATCAGGGTCATGTTGTTTGGCGCATACCAGTCCTTGCGTACCTGCTCCAATTGCTCACGGGTCAGGTCATCGACTTGCGCGCGCTCCGGGCATTTGAGGCCCAGTTCCACGGCCAACTGGTTGCTGGCCGTGTGGCCGAGGTCCTGTCGATCGAGCCAGCGTTGCAGGTGCGAGTAGTGGCCGCCATCTTCGCGCTCGACCACTTGTTTGGCCGCATTGATGGCGTTGTCGTCGAAACGGGTCTGGGTCAGCAGCGCCAGCAGCAGGTCGAGCACCTTGCGCTGGTTTTTCGCCGGGGCTTCGATGACGAAGGTTGTATCGGCGTTGCTGGTGAAGGCGTTCCACTCGCCGCCCAGGGCCTGCATGCGCTCTTCCAGGCCACCTTCGCCGCTGGCGTCGATGCCGCTGAACAGCAGGTGTTCCAGCAGATGCGGCAATTCCTTTTCCTCGCAGCCGAAATCGTCCAGGCCAACGCCGACCACCAGCCGGATAGCCACATGCCCGCGGTCAGTGCCGGGTTTGAGCAGCAACTGCAAACCGTTGCGCAGCGTGTAGCCCTCGACCTGAAAGCGATCCAGGGCGAATGACGGGAATGAACCAAGCAACAGGCAGGCGAACAACAGACAACGCATAACGGGTTTCCATACGGCGGATTGGAGGTCCGTGTCGTCAGTCAGGCCGTCTTCGCGAGCAAGCCCGCTCCCACAGACCCACGGAGATCCCTGTGGGAGCGGGCTTGCTCGCGAATGACCTTCCGGCTGAATCAGTAGTACTGACTGGCTACGGTGCCAGACGTTCAAGGTGAATGCGTAATGTCCGTCAAATCGTCGACCACCAGCGCGCCGGTGTCGGATGTTTCCAGCACCACATAGGCACTGCTGCAAAACAGCGAATTCAGGCGCTTCATGTCGGCGATCAGCTCCAGGTGCAACGAACTGGTTTCGATACTTTGCACGATTTTACGTTGCAAGCGGCTGACATGGGCATGAGCCAGGCGCCGTTCCTGTGCGCGGAAACGACGTTTCTCGCGCACCAACTGGCGAGCGCTTTCCGGATCGGCGCTGAGAAACACCGACATCCCGAGCCGCAGGTTGGAAATCAACTGAGTGTGCAAACCGGCCAATTCATCCAGCCCGACTTCGGAAAACGACCGGCGCTGCGAGGTTTTCTGCTGCTGAATCTTGCGCAACATGCGTTCGATCAAGTCGCTGGCGAGTTTCAGATTGATCGCCAGCTCAATGATTTCCGCCCAGCGCCGGCTGTCCTGATCGCTGAGGTCCTCCCGGGGCATTTGCGCCAGATACAACTTGATCGCGCTGTAGAGCGCTTCGACATCGTCGGACAGGCGGCGCACTTCCTGGGTGACGGCGGTTTGCTTGCCGCGCAACACGTCGAGCATGGCTTCGAGCATGCTGTCGATCAGGTCGCCCATGCGCAGGGTTTCCCGCGCCGCGTTGGCCAACGCCAAACCGGGCGTGACCAATGCCGTGGGATCAAGATGCCGGGGCTTGGCCGTGCCGTTGGCCAGCGGGCGCTCCGGCAGCACCCAGGCACAAAACCTGGCCATCGGTCCGAGGCTGGGAAGCAGGATCAGGCAGCGCACGGTGTTGTAGAGCAAGTGAAAGCCGATGACCATTTCCTGAGGGCTGAAATCGAGACCGTCGAGCCAGTGCACCAGCGGATCGAGCACTGGAATGATCAATAAAAGACCAATCAGTTTGTACAGCAGGCTGCCCAACGCCACTTGGCGCCCGGCGGCGTTCTGCATGCTGGTGCTGAGGAAGGCGAGTACGCCACTGCCGATATTGGCGCCGATCACCAGCCCAATGGCCACCGGCAGGCTGATGACGTTGGCTCCTGCCAGGGTCGCGGTCAGCAGCACAGCGGCCAGGCTGGAATAGGAAATCATCGCGAACAGCGCCCCGACCAGGGCATCGAGCAGGATGTCGCCGGTGAGCGAGGCGAAAATCACCTTCACCCCTTTGGCATGGGTAATCGGATGCGCCGCTTCAACAATCAGTTGCAGCGCCAGAATGATCAATCCCAAGCCAATGGCGACACGGCCAAGCTGCCCGAGCCGGGTCTGCTTGCGCGACAGAAAGAAAATCACCCCGACAAAGATCAGCAACGGCGACAACCACGACAGATCGAACGTCAGCACCCGCGCCATCAACGCCGTACCGACGTCCGCGCCAAGCATGGTGGCCAGTGCCGGGGTCAGCGCCATCAAGCCCTGGCCGACAAAGGAGGTGACGAGCATGGCGGTGGCGTTGCTGCTCTGGACCATCGCCGTCACGGCGATCCCGGAGGCGAAAGCCAGCCAGCGTTTGGACATGTTATGGCCAATGACATGGCGCAGGTTGGTGCCGTAGACCCGCAGGATGCCGGTTCGGACGATGTGCGTGCCCCAGATCAGCAGGGCCACGGCGGAAAGCAAATTGAGCAGGGTGAGCATACCGACCCCCTGTGGTGTAGCGCCCCAAAGGAGCAAATTGACGGTGCCGCGCGACGTTCTACGTTCCGTACTTAAGCTGTAGTTGGCTAACGGTCTGCGCGCCAGCATCGCATAGCCAAAGAAGGGATTGAAACAAAACTGTCATGAAATCCGGTTTATGTGACCAGCCGAAAACAAAGTGGGAGCGGGCTTGCTCGCGAAGGCGTCGGGTCAGTCGACATTAACGTTGTCTGACACAGCGCTTTCGCGAGCAAACCCGCTCCCACAGGGTATTACGTACGACCGGATTACTGGCCCGGAATGTCCTTGCGCAGCTTTACCGGATCCTGCTGTTTCTTCTTTTTCGCGATAGCGGTGCGCATCTTGATGTTGATCGCTTCCACCGCCAGCGAGAACGCCATGGCGAAGTAGACGTAGCCTTTTGGCACGTGCACGTCCAGGGATTCGGCAATCAGGACAGTACCGACAATCAACAGGAACGACAGCGCCAGCATCTTCAGCGATGGGTGCTTGTCGATGAACTCACTGATGGTGCCGGATGCCCACATCATCACCAGTACCGCCACGATGATTGCCGCGACCATGACCGGAACGTGGGAGACCATGCCGACCGCGGTGATCACCGAGTCGAGGGAGAACACGATGTCGATGATCGCGATCTGGATGATGGTGTAGAGGAAGTTGCCGCCCTTGCCCGAAGGCTCTTCGTTGGTTTCGTCTTCACCTTCCAGCGCGTGGTACATCTCTTGCGAGCTCTTCCACAGCAGGAACAGACCACCGAAGAACAGGATCAGGTCGCGTCCGGAGATGCCCTGGCCGAACACTTCGAACAGGTCGGCGGTGAGGCGCATGACCCAGGTGATCGACAGCAGCAGCAGGATTCGCGTGATCATGGCCAGCGCCAGACCGAAAATCCGGGTGCGCGCCTGCATATGTTTAGGCATGCGGCTGACCAGGATCGAAATCATGATGATGTTATCGATACCCAGGACGATTTCCAGGGCGGTCAGGGTAAAGAAGGCAACCCAGATTTCAGGGTTGGTCAGCCATTCCATGTGTATTCCTTTGAACGATTGTTAAACCACAAAGGGCCCGGGCTTCAAACAGCGAAGCCTGGACCCGAAGTGGTGAGTCTTGGGCTTATAGAGTGCTGAACATCGGGAAAGTCCCCAACAGCAGTGCAGCAATCAGTATGCAGATACAAACCAGCACTGCCCACTTCAGGGTGAAGCGCTGGTGGTCACCGAAATCGATACCGGCCAGGGCCACCAACAGATAGGTCGATGGAACCAGCGGGCTCAACAGGTGGACGGGCTGACCGACGATCGAGGCACGCGCCATTTCCACCGCGGTTATACCGTAATGGCTTGCGGCTTCGGCAAGTACCGGTAACACGCCGTAATAAAATGCATCGTTCGACATGAAGAAGGTGAACGGCATGCTTACCAGCGCCGTGATCACCGCCAGGTACGGGCCGAGGAAATCCGGGATCACCGACAGCAGGCTTTTCGACATGGCATCGACCATGCCGGTGCCCGACAGGATACCGGTGAAGATGCCGGCGGCAAAGATCAGCCCGACCACTGCCAACACGCTACCGGCGTGGGCCGCGACGCGATCCTTCTGCTGTTGCAGGCAAGGATAGTTGACGATCATGGCGATACTGAACGCCACCATGAACAGCACCGGCAACGGCAACAGGCCGGCGATCAGGGTGCACATCAGGCCCAGGGTCAGGGCGCCGTTGAACCAGATCAACTTCGGACGACGGGCATCCGGGAACTGCGAAACGCTGATTTCGCTGTGGTCGATCTCATCGCCCACCAGGTGCAATTCACCCAGGCGCGCACGTTCACGTTTGCCGTAGAAGTACGCAATGGCCAGGATCGCCACTACACCGGCCGCCATCGCGGGAATCATCGGTACGAAGATGTCGGACGGGTCCACATGCAACGCACTGGCTGCGCGAGCGGTCGGGCCGCCCCATGGGGTCATGTTCATCACGCCACCGGCGAGGATGATCAGGCCGGCCATGATCCGCGGGCTCATGCCGATACGGCTGTAGAGCGGCAGCATGGCGGCCACGCAGATCATGTAAGTGGTCGCGCCGTCACCATCGAGGGAAACGACGAGCGCCAGTACGGCGGTGCCGACCGAAACTTTCAGCGGGTCGCCCTTGACCATTTTGAGGATCTTGCGCACGGCCGGGTCGAACAGGCCGGAGTCGATCATCAGGGCGAAGTACAGAATCGCGAACATCAGCATCACGCCGGTCGGCGCGAGCTTGGTGATGCCTTCGAGCATCATCGGGCCGATTTTCGGGCCGAAGCCGCCGAACAGGGCGAAGATGATTGGAATGAGGATCAGGGCGATTAGCGCGGACAGGCGCTTGGTCATGATCAGGAACATGAACGTGATGACCATGGCGAAGCCAAGGAAAGTCAGCATGGGAATACTCCAGGCGTAGCGCGGCTAGGGAATGGGCGGACCGGGTGGGATCAGCGCAGAACGGGAAGCACGAGAGGTACGGACGGAGTTGCAGCGAAGTGGCGGGTAGAAGAGGACATCAGAATCACCATTGTTGTTGTTAAATGGGCTGTGCGAGCGATAAAACGCTGGCATTGGCCGACCGGTCTGTTGCCGGTAGTGGGGGCGATCCTAATCGGGGAAGCTTTCAGCCAGCTTTCGGGAATGAAAGCGTTGACCAGAAGTACAACCGGTCGTCGGACTGGGGCATGCAGGTGAACCGGTTTATGGCCTTCGCGAGCAAGCCCGCTCCCACATTGGTTTTGAGTACGACACAGGTCCAATGTGGGAGCGGGCTTGCTCGCGAAGGCGTCGGTAGTTACACATCAGGAGGAATGCCATGAACAAAATCCACACCGGCGGCTGCCACTGCGGCCAGCTGCGCTATCAGTTCAGCGGGCCACTGCACGATATCGTCCATTGTCATTGTTCGATTTGCCGACGGGTCAGCGGCGGCATCGTGACGACCTGGATCACCGTGCCGACCTCCGCCTTTGAATGGCTGGCCGGGACGCCGGCGCGGTACGATTCCTCCACCACCTGCGCGCGATATTTCTGCGGTCACTGCGGGGCGCAACTGGCGGTGGTCACGCACCTGAGCCCGGGCACCATCGACCTGACCATCGCCACCCTCGACCATCCCGAGCAAGCACCGGCCGAGCGGCACATCTGGACCGACAGCCGCTTGCCGTGGCTGCATCTGGACGAACACTTGCCCGGTGAGGCTGAAGAAACACTCTGATCAAAAAATAGACAGGTCCAGCGGCCGAATCGCGCCCATCCAGATGGCGTGCTCGGTGTGGTCGCGCAGATCGTCGCCGGTGTCCGGGTGTAGAAACACCACCAGGCCGTTGCGATTGAGCGCCAGCCACGGCAGCACATCGCCCAGCACCTGCGGCTCGAAGGCCAACTGGCAGCTCCAGTCCGGGTGCGGACCAACCGGGCGCTCGTGCACGCGACCCATTTTCAGCGCAAACAGTTGCGTTGCCTGCTCACACAGGGCCCGCGCCTGGCCGATGGTGCTGGCGTCGAAATAGACATGGGCGTGGTAGCCCGATATGCGTTGCATTTGAAATCCTCTAAATCCGGTTGAGCAGAGCACACGGCACAGGTTTCGATCTTTTCATGTTTCATACCGCAATCGAAGGCAATGACAACCCCGACAGCGACTCCGCACTGCTGGCCTGCTCGGCCATCAACCAGTCCACAAACTGCTGGATCAACGCTCCCCGTCGTTTGCGCTGGGGTAGCACCACGTAGTAACCCAACCTCGACATCGCCGTTTCGGCTATCGGTCGGCACAACAGCCCTTGTGCCAGCAAGTTATCCACAAGGTGGCGCCAGCCGATGGCCACGCCCTGGCCGCCAATCGCCGCCTGAATCAGCAGGGTGTAATTGTCGAAGCGCAATTGCCCTGGCGCCGGGGGCGAGGTGATGCCCAGCTCACGAAACACACCACTCCAGTCGAACCAGTTACTGCTGTGTTCCCCACGCAGGTGCAGCAATGGAAACTCCAGCAATGCCTGGACCGGCAAGGGCAGGGTACGCTCGCCCAACAACTGCGGGCTGCACACCGGAAACACTTCTTCGCTGAACAGCCAATGGCTTTCACCCTGCTTGAAGCGGCCATCGCCAAACAGCACCGCCACATCGATATCGGTACGTAGCATGTTATGACTGCGTTCACTGGTGACCAGGCTGACATCCACCTGCGGATTGGCCGCATGAAAGCGGTGCAGACGCGGCATCAACCAATAGGCGGCGAAGGCAAAATCCGTGGCGACCTGCAACACCTCATGCTGTTGCTGTGCGCTGATTGCGCTCAATCCTGCGTCGATATTCTGCAAACCAAGCTGAACCTGCTCGAAAAGAATCTGCCCGGCCTCAGTCAACTCGATACCGCGATAAATGCGGTCGAACAGGCGTGTTGCCAGTTGTTCTTCCAGGCGCTTGATCTGCTGGCTGATGGCCGGTTGCGTTGTGCCCAGCTCGACTGCCGCCGCGGTGAAGCTGCGCTGACGGGCTGCGGCTTCGAAGGCACGAAGCAGATCCAGTGACAGGTCACCAAGGGCGTCATACATAAGCTGTGCTTATCCTAGTCATTGCCGCGCGTGGGCTTTACCGCAAGATGCTGGGGTTTCATTCTCGAAGCCAGCACTCTCGCATAAACATCCACTATGGAATGCCGCGATCACATGAAGCGCAAGAACATTCTTTTCATCATGGCCGATCAAATGGCCGCGCCAATGTTGCCGTTCTACGGCCCATCGCCCATCAAACTGCCCAATCTCAGCCGCCTCGCCGAACAAGGCGTGGTGTTCGACTCCGCCTATTGCAACAGCCCCCTGTGCGCGCCGTCGCGTTTCACCCTGGTCAGCGGCCAGTTGCCGAGCAAGATCGGCGCCTACGACAACGCCGCCGACTTCCCCGCCGACGTGCCGACCTACGCCCACTACCTGCGCCGCCTCGGCTATCGCACCGCTCTGTCGGGCAAGATGCACTTCTGCGGGCCAGACCAGCTGCATGGCTACGAAGAACGCCTGACCAGTGACATCTACCCCGCCGACTACGGCTGGGCAGTGAACTGGGATGAACCGGACGTGCGCCCGAGCTGGTATCACAACATGTCGTCGGTGCTGCAAGCCGGTCCGTGCGTGCGCACCAATCAGCTGGATTTCGACGAAGAGGTGGTGTTCAAGGCCCAGCAGTACCTGTTCGACCATATTCGCGAGGATGGCGACCAGCCGTTCTGCCTGACCGTTTCGATGACTCACCCACACGACCCGTACACAATTCCCAAGGCTTTCTGGGATCTGTACGACGATGCCGACATCCCGCTTCCTGCAACGCCGAATCAACATGAACTCGATCCGCACTCGCAGCGTTTACTCAAGGTCTACGACCTGTGGGACAAGCCGCTGCCTGTGGACAAGATCCGCGATGCCCGCCGCGCCTATTTCGGCGCCTGCAGCTATATCGACAGCAACGTCGGCAAACTCCTGAAAACACTCGAGGAAACCGGGCTGATCGATGACACCATCATCGTGTTTTCCAGTGACCACGGCGACATGCTCGGCGAACGCGGCCTCTGGTACAAAATGCACTGGTATGAAATGGCCGCACGGGTGCCCCTGTTGATAAGTGCACCGGGGCAATTCGGCGCCGGCCGGGTCAGCGCCAGTGTTTCCACGGCGGACCTGTTGCCGACCTTCGTCGAGCTGGCCGGTGGCTCGCTGGAACCGGGCTTGCCGCTGGACGGCCGCTCGCTGGTCCCGCACCTGCAAGGGCAGGGTGGCCACGATGAAGTGTTCGGCGAATACATGGCCGAAGGCACCATCAGCCCGCTGATGATGATTCGCCGTGGCGCCTACAAGTTTATCTACAGTGAAGACGACCCTTGCCTGCTCTTCAATGTAGACAATGACCCTTGCGAACAGGAAGAACTCAGCCATTCGCCACAACATCGCCAGTTGTTCGACGATTTTCTCGCCGAAGCGCGGACCAAATGGAACATTCCGGCGATTCACCAGCAGGTGCTCGCCAGCCAGCGACGCCGGCGTTTCGTGGCCGAGGCGCTGACCCTCGGCAAGCTGAAGAGCTGGGATCACCAGCCGCTGGTGGACGCCAGTCAGCAGTACATGCGCAACCACATCGACCTCGACGATCTGGAGCGTAAAGCACGTTATCCACAACCCTGCCAAAACCAATAATGTTAAGGGGAAGTCCATGCAAAGGTTATCCACAGTACTGACGGTCGGGCTCCTGGCCCTGGGCAGCGCATCGGCGTTTGCCGATCAGAGTTGCGAGACGGTGAAGATGGCCGACCCGGGCTGGAGCGACATCGCCGCAACCAACGCCATCACCGGGTTTCTGCTGGACGGCATGGGCTACAAGGCCAAGGTCGACACCCTCGCGGTACCGATTACCTTTGGCGGCCTCAAGGATGGCCAGGTCGATGTGTTCCTGGGTAACTGGATGCCGGCGCAGCAGGGTTTCTACGACAAGTTCGTCGCCAACGGCGACGTCACGCAACTGGCGAAAAACCTCGATGGCACCGAATTCACCCTCGCGGTTCCGGACTACGTGTGGGACGCGGGTGTGCACAACTTTGCCGACCTGAACAAATACGCGGACAAGTTTGACCACAAGATCTACGGTATCGGGTCCGGCGCTCCGGCGAACATCTCGCTGCAGGAAATCATCAAGAAAAACGATTTCGACATGGGCCAGTGGAAACTGGTCGAATCCAGCGAGCAGGCCATGCTGGCGGAAGTGTCCCGCGCGGTGAAGAAACAGAAATTCGTGACCTTCCTCGGCTGGACCCCGCACCCGATGAACGTGCAACTGAAGATGCATTACCTCAAGGGCGGCGAGAAATACTTCGGTGACACCGGCAGCGTCCACACCCTGACCCGCAAGGGTTATGCACAGGCCTGCCCGAACGTCGGCAAACTGCTGACCAACCTGAGTTTCACCCAGGACATGGAAAACAGCATCATGGCCGAGGTGGTGAACAAGAAAGTCAGCAACGCCGACGCGGCAAAAGCGTGGATCAAGGCCAACCCGGCGGTGCTGGACAAGTGGCTCGATGGCGTGAAGACCGTGGACGGGCAGGATGCGTTGCCGGCGGTTAAAGCCAAACTCTGAACCTGAGTCAGAACAGGTTTATCTGGCAAAGGGGCTTCCTGTGGCGAGGGGGCTTGCCCCCGTTGGACGGCGCAGCCGTCCCAAAACCATTGAATGTGGGTAATCAGTTAGATCGCATTCAATGGTTTTACGATCGCTTCGCAATCGAACGGGGGCAAGCCCCCTCGCCACAGTAAGCTGCCTGGCCACAATGATTGTGTTGTCCTGCTACCCTTGCGCAAAATCCCCGACCGAGAGGACCCATGGCCCTTCCCAGCCGCCATTCACTCTTCCCTTTCCTCACCTGGCTACCCCGGCAAACCCGCGCCAGCGTCGGGCGTGACCTGATCGTCGGCCTCAGCGGCGCGATTCTCGCGTTGCCGCAATCCATTGCCTACGCGCTGATTGCCGGCCTCCCACCAGAATACGGCCTCTACGCCGCAATCATCCCGGTGCTGATCGCCTGCCTCTGGGGTTCGTCGTGGCATTTGATCTGCGGTCCTACAGCGGCCATCTCGATTGTCCTGTACGCCAGCGTCAGTCCCTTGGCCGTTCCGGCCTCGCAGGACTACGTCGTGTTGATCCTGTTGCTGACGTTTCTTGCCGGCCTCTTTCAGTGGCTGCTGGGTTTGCTGCGGTTTGGCGCGCTGGTGAATTTCGTCTCGCACTCGGTGGTACTCGGCTTCACCCTGGGTGCTGCCGTGGTGATTGCCATTGGTCAATTGCCTAACCTGCTGGGGCTGGATTTGCCCAGCCAGGCCACCGCGCTGGATAGCTTCATCATGTTGTTGCGCCATCTCGGCGAAATGGACAAACCTTCGCTGGCGCTAGGGCTGGCGACAGTGGTGGTGGGCGTGATCCTCAAGTTGTGGTTGCCACGCTGGCCGACGCTGTTGATCACTCTGGTGCTGGGCGCATTGCTGGTCTGGCTTTGGCCATCGATGTTCGGCCACGTGCAACTGGTCAGCGCCTTCACCGGCAAGCTGCCACCTTTCAGTCCGTTGCCGCTGGATCTCGATCTGATCCTGCGCCTGCTGCCCAGCGCAGTGGCGGTCGGCATGCTCGGGCTGGTCACCAGCCTGTCGATTGCCCGCTCGATCTCGGCACGTTCGCAGCAATTACTCGACGCCAACCAGGAAGTTCGCGCCCAGGGCCTGTCGAACATCGTCGGTGCGTTTTTTTCCGGATCGCTGTCGGCAGGCTCTTTCACCCGCTCAGGCCTGAGCTATGAAGCGGGGGCCTGTTCGCCCCTGGCCGGGATTTTTTCGGCGTTGTGGGTGGCGCTGTTTGCGATCTTCGGCGCGAGCCTGATCGCGCACATCCCGATTCCGGCGATGGCCGGGAGTATTCTGCTGATCGCCTGGGGACTGGTGGATCATCGCGGCATTCGCGCGTTGTTGCGGGTCAGCCGCGCCGAATTTGTAGTCATGGCCCTGACCTGCGTCGCCACGCTGCTGCTGGAATTGCAGACGGCGATCTACGCCGGCGTGCTGGCCTCGCTTTTTTTCTACCTCAAGCGCACATCGCAACCACGGGTGCAGCATGTGCGAGATGGCGAGGAAGACATACTGCGAGTGGGCGGTTCGATCTTTTTCGGCGCCAGCCATTACCTGCAAGTACGCCTGCAACGCATGCATGGCGCGCGGGTAGTGATAGAGGCGCAGCAGATCAACTTCATCGACTATTCAGGGGTAGAGATGCTGCATCAGGAAGCGCGACGCCTGCTGCGTCAGAATCGCAGCCTGACCTTGCGCCGGGCCCGGCCGCAGGTGGTGGAAGAGTTGAGGAAGCTGGAAGGGGCGCAGAAATGCCCAATCCGGTTTGAAGACTGAAACACCGCCCTCTGTAGGAGCGAGCTTGCTCGCGAAAAACCTGAGGGCGCCGCTGGGCATCTGGTTTTGCGCGTTATCGTTCACGACCTTCGCGAGCAAGCTCGCTCCTACAGTAGGTTATAGGGCCAACTGCCGGCGAAGTTCAGCCAGCACCGGCGCCGTATCCGGGCGCACTCCGCGCCACAGGAAGAACGCCTCCGCCGCCTGCTCGGCCAGCATCCCCAGACCATCCATCGCCACCGCAGCCCCGTGTTCGCTGGCCCAGCGGCAGAACGAAGTCGGCTCCTTGCCGTACATCATGTCGTAGCACACCGTCTTGCCCGGTTCGATCAGGCTGGCAGCAATCGGCGGCACATCGCCCGTCAGGCTCGCGGAGGTCGCATTGATGATCAGGTCTACAGACTCCTGCAACCAGTCGTAACCACTGGCCGAGACCGGCCCCAGATCGCAGAACAACTCGGCCAGCAACTCGGCCTTTTCCACCGTGCGGTTGGCGATGATCACCGATGCCGGTTGCTCGGCCAGCAACGGTTCGAGGACACCGCGCACCGCGCCGCCAGCGCCGAGTAGCAGGATGCGTTTGCCCTTGAGGCTGAATCCGGCGTTGACCGTCAGGTCGCGCACCAACCCGGCACCGTCGGTGTTGTCGCCCAGCAGACTGCCATCAGCCAGTTTGCTCAAGGTATTGACCGCGCCGGCGCGCTGCGCCCGCGCCGTCAGGCTGTTCGCCAATCGATAGGCCTCTTCCTTGAACGGCACCGTCACATTGGCGCCGCGCCCTTCGAGGAAAAATGTCCTGGCACAGGTGGAAAAGTCGTCGAGTGGCGCCAGCAGCGTGTTGTAGTCCAGCTTTTGCGCGGTCTGCTCGGCGAACAGGCGATGGATCAACGGCGACTTGCTGTGGCCGATCGGGTTACCGAATACGACATAACGGTCCATCGGGATTCCTCGTTCAGGCTTCGGCCAACCAATCGCGGTCTTGCAGGAAGTACTCGGTCAGGCGCGCTTCTTCGCTGCCGGGCTCGGCCTTCCAGTCGTAACCCCAGCGTACTTGCGGTGGTAGAGACATCAGAATCGATTCGGTACGCCCGCCCGATTGCAGGCCAAACAGCGTGCCACGGTCGTAGACCAGGTTGAATTCAACGTAACGACCACGGCGGAACTCCTGGAACTCGCGCTGTTTTTCAGTAAACGCATCGTTCTTGCGGCGCTGCACGATCGGCAGATAGGCGTCGATGTACGCGTCACCGATGGCACGCATGAAAGCGAAACTGGTATCGAAGTCCCACTCGTTCAGGTCGTCGAAAAACAGCCCGCCGATGCCGCGCGGTTCGTGGCGGTGCTTGATGTGGAAGTAGCTGTCGCACCAGGCCTTGTAGCGCGGGTAGACGTCCGCGCCGAATGGCGCGCAGGCCTGTTCGGCGACACGGTGCCAGTGGATGCAGTCTTCTTCATTGCCGTAGTAAGGCGTCAGGTCGAAGCCGCCCCCGAACCACCAGACCGGTTCTTCACCTTCTTTTTCGGCGATGAAAAAGCGTACGTTGGCGTGGGAAGTCGGCACATGCGGGTTGTGCGGGTGAATCACCAGCGACACGCCGAGGGCTTCAAAGCCACGGCCGGCCAGTTCCGGTCGATGAGCGCTGGCAGACGGTGGCAGACCGCTGCCGAAGACGTGGGAAAAGTTCACGCCGCCCTTTTCAATCACTGCGCCGTTTTCGATCACGCGGGTGCGACCGCCACCGCCGGCCGGCCGGGTCCAGGCGTCTTCGACGAATTGCGTGCCACCGTCTTCGGCTTCCAGGGCGGCGCAAATACGGTCTTGCAGGTCGAGCAGGTAGGCTTTTACGGCCTCGGTGCGGGTCGTCATGTCATCACCTTGAATCGGGCAAAACTACGCGGCGCTCCATTGGAGCGGGGGGCCAGCGCAAATGGGCCCGTAGCATACCATCGCAAGTCACCCCGTCGCAGTTGACGAAGATCAAGCTTAGGAGTCCGATAGGGAGCTTGGTAAAACGACCTATGGAGAGTTCTGATGGCAAAGCGAATCCAGTTCCGCGCCCATGGCGGTCCCGAAGTGCTCGAGTATGTGGATTACCAACCCGCCGAGCCCGGCCCGAAGGAAGTGCGCGTGACCAACAAGGCCATCGGCCTGAACTTCATCGACACCTACTACCGCAGTGGTCTTTATCCGCCGCCGTCCCTGCCGTCGGGTGTCGGCTCGGAAGGTGCCGGCGTAGTCGAGGCGGTGGGCAGCGACGTGACCCGCTTCAAGATCGGCGATCGCGTGGCCTATGGCAGCGGCCCTCTGGGCGCCTACAGCGATGTTCACGTCTTGCCCGAGGCGAATCTGGTGAAACTGCCGGACGCCATCAGTTTCGAACAGGCCGCTGGCGTGATGCTCAAAGGCCTGACCGTGCAGTACCTGCTGCGTCAGACTTATGAACTCAAGGGTGGCGAAACCATCCTGTTCCACGCCGCGGCCGGCGGGGTCGGTTCCCTGGCGTGCCAATGGGCCAGGGCCTTGGGCGTGAAGCTGATCGGTACGGTCAGCTCGGCGGAGAAAGCCGCACTGGCCAAGGCCAACGGTGCCTGGGCGACCATCGACTACAGCCATGAAAACGTCGCTCAGCGTGTGCTGGAGTTGACCGATGGCAAAAAAGTCCCGGTGGTGTACGACGGCGTTGGCAAGGACACCTGGCTGACTTCACTCGACAGCGCCGCGCCGCGTGGGCTGGTGGTGAGTTTCGGCAATGCGTCCGGCGCGGTCGACGGCGTGAACCTGGGGATCCTGGCGGGGAAAGGCTCGCTGTACGTGACCCGGCCAACCCTGGGCACTTATGCGAACAACGCCGAGAGCCTGCAACGCATGGCCGACGAGTTGTTCGAGATGATCATCAGCGGCAAGCTGACCGTGGAGATCAGCCAGCGTTATCCACTGGCTGACGCGTCGAAGGCGCAGACCGAGTTGTCGGCGCGGCGCACGACAGGTTCGGTTGTTTTGTTGCCCTGAGATTTTCGCTGACTGTCAGGGCCCCTTCGCGAGCAAGCCCGCTCCCACAATAGATCTCCAGTGAACATAGAGTTTATGTTCGACACAGATCAAATGTGGGAGCTGGCTCGCTCGCGAATGGCCTCAATGCAGTATCAGTCCGGGCGCACGACGGTGCCGGTCGCCAGATCGCGAATCACGCTCGGGTTCTTGCGTCCGCCCAACATCCCGCCGAGCACCAGATCGACCTGGCCACGGAAATACTGCTCGACGCGAATCCGCGTACGCGCTGCCGGGCGCCCCTGCGGGTTGGCCGACGTCGACACCAGCGGCCCGACCAGCGCGCACAAGTCCCGCACCTGCGGGTGATCGCTGACCCGCAGCGCCACGGTTTCATGCACACCGGTAATCCACTCGGGCAGCAGGTTCTGGTGCGGCACCAGCCAGGTGTTCGGCCCCGGCCAGGTGCTGGCCATGCGGTCCATCCACAATTCGGGGAAGTCTTCGAAGAGGAAATCGAACTGACGGATGTTGTCGGCGACCAGGATCAGTCCTTTATCCACAGACCGGCCCTTGATCAGCAGCAGACGCTCCACCGCTTCCTCGTCCCACGGGTCACAACCCAGGCCCCAGACTGCTTCGGTTGGGTAGGCAATCACCGCCCCTGCGCGAATTGCTTGCGCGGCTTGTTGCACACGCCAACTGTTGACCATGAAAAACTCTCCAGAATAAGGCTCTGCGCAGTTTACCGATCTTGTTCATAAAACCTAGCTCACCCGTGCAAACCAGCGCCCGCTTTCGCAAACGGCATGACCGTCCATTTCCAGTTCCGTCAGCGCCGCCAGCACTTTCGGCAAGGCCCAGCCGCTTGCGCCTGCCAGTGCTTCACTGGTCAGAGGCGCGGCATGCAGCAACTTCAACAGAGGGTGAGTCGTTTCAGCGGTGAAGGACTCTGTGGATAACGGCAGCCGTTGCCAGCCGCGCAAGGCCTCGAGAATATGTTCGATGGTTTCCACCAGCACCGCACCATCTCGGATCAATTGATGGCAGCCGCGGGCGCCGGGATGATGGATCGACCCGGGAATCGCAAATACCTCGCGTCCGTGTTCGCCGGCCAACCTCGCCGTAATCAGAGAACCACTGGCGACACTGGCCTCGACCACCAGCACGCCAAGGGACAAGCCGCTGATGATCCGGTTGCGTCGAGGGAAGTTGCTGGCGGTTGGGCCTGCATCCAACGGGAACTCCGAAAGCACGGCACTGCCCGAGGCAATCATCGCGTCCGCCAGGCGCCGATTACGCTGTGGATAAAACTTTTCAAGTCCCGTGCCAAGTACACCGACCGTTTGCCCGCCAACGTCCAGGGCGGCCTGATGTGCGGCAGCGTCGATGCCCAGGGCCAGGCCGCTGGTGATGACAAAACCGGCGCCGGCCAGGCTGCGGGAAAACGCGGCAGCGGTGTCCATGCCCGGGCGCGATGCGCGACGACTGCCGACCATCGCCAATTGCGGCTTTTCCAGGATGCCCGGATTTCCGGCAACGAATAACAGTGGCGGCGCATCGCTGATTTGCGCCAGCAGCGCCGGGTAGTCAGGCTGGTCCCACATCAGTAAATGCTGGGCCGGACGCTCTAGCCAAGCCAATGCGTGGGCGGCGCCATCACGGGTTTCAGTGCTGCGTCTGGCCTCCGTACACGCCAGAGGTAAACCCAGCGCGCGCCAGGCACTGGCCGGTGCACTGATCGCTTTGGACGCCGAGCCAAAGGCTTCAAGCAGCTTCTTGAACCGTGCCGGGCCGAGCTCAGGCAGGCGATGCAAACGCAAACGGGCTTCCAGTTCCGCAGGGGAAACCGGTGTAACGGCAGACAGAGACATGGATCATCCTTGATCGTTATGAGCACCCGTACAAACGGGAATAAGCTGTGGATAACTCTGTTGGTAACTTGTGAAGCAAACTTACGGATTTCGCACCTTGTCCATCACCGACAGCGAGCGCGAAGCACTCAGCACCAACCCATAACTGAGTTTGTCGTAGGTACGGAAAACCATCAGCAGACCGGCGCGCTCATCGGGAATTTTCAACGGCTGGCCGGTGATCCGGTCACGCACGGTTTCGCCGGTCTTCATCACTGCCAGCAGGTTGCCTTCGGCCAGTCCGTCGCGCTGCCCCTTGTTCAGCGTAACCACGTCCAACTCGCCGATCTGCGTGACCCCGCGCGGCACATCGATGATCAAACCGCTGATTTCGTGGCTCGGTGCGCTGGGTGTGAAGGTCGAGTTGATCGAGCGCTCTTCGCCACTGAACAGGCGGTCGCCGAGGCGGACTTCCTGGGTCGTACGTTGCAACGCCAGCGTGGCGACGTCACCTTCGATGGCCACGACCTCACTTGCGCCGATTTCGTCGGCGTTGACCCCCAGGATTTCCTTGCTCTGCGGATCGGTGTAAACCTTGCCCTGGCGGAAGATGCCGTACACCGGCTGCGCCGGATCGAAATGGCCGCGGGCAAAGATGCGGTCACCCGCGCCGCTGAGTACGCGTTCGGCATCGCCGGCAACGATATAGGGCGCCTTGTCGAAATCCTCGGTCTTGTCGACGATGCGGTTGTTCAGCAGAAAGCTGTTGATCGATTTCAGCGCGATGCTGGGGATAGCCTCGGTCACCGGGCTGCTGCGCACCTGGGGCGACAGCTTTATGGTGGGAATATCTTCCCGAAGTTGCACTTGCCCGTACGCCAGACCGGCCGAGACCAGAAGCGGCAGGGCGAGTAGTGATTTCCTCATGCGGTGAATCCCTTTATTATGTGCGTTCGCGTGAAACGCCAGAGCCCTCGGTGGCTCGCTCCCGGCTTGCTTATCGAAAGAAGGGAGCTACGTTTTACAACGGTAGCCTGCAATTCTTCGGACCCGCCAGGCCATCGACCCGACCTTACTTCACACGTGCACTAATCAAGCTTATGGCCATTTTAAACATCCTCGAATTCCCTGATCCGCGTCTGCGCACTATCGCCAAGCCAGTGGCCGTAGTGGACGACGAAGTGCGTCAGTTGGTCGACGACATGTTTGAAACAATGTATGAAGCGCCTGGCATCGGCCTCGCCGCGACCCAGGTCAACGTGCACAAACGTATCGTCGTGATGGACCTCTCCGAAGACCGCACTGAGCCTCGCGTGTTCATCAACCCCGAGCTCGAACCGCTGACCGACGACATGGGCCAGTATCAGGAAGGCTGCCTGTCGGTGCCGGGCTTCTACGAAAACGTCGATCGCCCGCAACGGGTCAAGGTCAAGGCGCTGGACCGCGACGGCCAGCCATACGAACTGATCGCCGACGATTTGCTCGCGGTGTGCATCCAGCACGAATGCGACCACCTCAACGGCAAATTGTTCGTCGATTACCTGTCCACGCTCAAACGCGACCGCATCAAGAAGAAACTGGAAAAGCTTCATCGCCAGAACGCCTGATGCCCATCTTCAAAGGCTTGCTGCGGCAAGCCTTTTTCTTTTCAAGAGACGTCACCCATGACTGAGCCACTGCGCATTGTCTTTGCCGGCACCCCGGAATTCGCCGCCGAACACCTCAAGGCCCTGCTGAGCAGCCCTTACGAGATCGTCGCGGTCTACACCCAACCGGATCGTCCGGCCGGTCGCGGGCAAAAACTGATGCCGAGCCCGGTCAAGCAGCTTGCTCTGGAGAACAACATCCCGGTGTTGCAGCCGCCCACCTTGCGCAACGAAGACGCGCAAGCTGAACTGGCTGCACTGAAACCGGACTTGATGGTGGTGGTCGCCTACGGCCTGATCCTGCCGCAAGTGGTGCTGGATATTCCGCGCCTGGGTTGCATCAACAGCCACGCCTCGCTGCTGCCGCGCTGGCGTGGTGCGGCGCCGATCCAACGCGCCGTGGAAGCGGGGGACGCCGAAAGTGGCGTGACCGTGATGCGCATGGAAGCCGGCCTCGATACCGGGCCGATGCTGCTGAAAGTCACCACGCCGATCAGCGCCGCTGACACCGGCGGCAGCCTGCACGATCGACTGGCCGAAATGGGCCCGCCGGCCGTGGTCCAGGCGATTGTCGGCCTCGCTGCCGGCACCCTGGAAGGCGAAGTGCAGGACAACAGCCTGGCCACCTACGCGCACAAACTGAACAAGGATGAAGCACGCATCGACTGGAACCGCCCGGCGGTTGAGCTGGAGCGTCTGGTCCGTGCCTTCAACCCGTGGCCGATCACCCACAGCACCTTGAACGGCGAAGCCCTGAAAGTGCTGGCCGCGCAACTTGTCGAAGGCAAAGGCGCTCCGGGGGAAATCCTCGGCGCCAGCAAGGACGGACTGATCGTCGCCTGCGGCGAACAGGCCTTGTGCCTGACCCGTCTGCAATTGCCCGGCGGCAAGGCGCTGAACTTCAGCGATCTGTTCAACAGCCGCCGTGAGAAATTCGCCACCGGCACTGTCCTCGGTCAAGTGGCGGACGCTCAATGAATCCGCGTCTGGCCGCCGCCAAGGCACTCGCCGCTGTCCTGAGCGGCAAAGCCTCGCTCAACAGTTCGCTGCCAACGCAACTGGACAAGGTTGAGGACCGTGATCGCGGCTTCACCCAAGACCTGGCGTTCGGCACCGCACGCTGGCAACCACGCCTGTCGGCACTGGCGGCCAAGCTGCTGCAGAAACCGTTCAAGGCTGCCGATGCCGATGTCGAGGCGCTGCTGCTGGTCGGTCTCTATCAACTGCTCTACACCCGCGTCCCGGCCCATGCCGCCATCGGTGAAACCGTCGGTTGCGCCGACAAGCTGAAAAAGCCCTGGGCCAAGGCGTTGCTCAACGCTGTGCTGCGTAATGCTCAGCGCGAAAGCGAAACGATTTTCGCCGAGCTGGAGCGCGATCCAGTGGTGCGCACCGCTCACCCACGCTGGCTGCAGAAATCCCTGAAGGCGTTCTGGCCAGAGCAATGGGAAGCCATCTGCGCCGCCAACAACGCGCATCCGCCGATGATCTTGCGGGTCAACCGTCGCCATCACACCCGCGATGCCTACCTCGGTTTGCTGACTGATGCCGGCATTGCCGCCACAGCGTGTGTCTACAGCCGCGACGGCATCGTGCTCGAAGCGGCCACCGATGTGCGCAGCCTGCCGGGTTTCGCCGAAGGCTGGATCAGCGTGCAGGACGAAGCCGCGCAACTGGCCGCCGATCTGCTGGATCTCGCGCCGGGCCAACGGGTGCTGGACGCCTGCTGCGCACCGGGTGGCAAGACCTGCCATATTCTCGAAGCCGAGCCGAAACTGGCCGGCGTAGTAGCGGTGGACCTGGAAGCCAAGCGCCTGGTGCGGGTGCGGGAAAATCTCGAACGCCTGAAACTCAGCGCCGAACTGATCGCCGCCGACGGCCGCGACACCCAGGTATGGTGGGACGGCAAGCCGTTCCAGCGCATCCTGCTGGACGCACCATGTTCGGCCACCGGTGTGATCCGTCGTCATCCGGACATCAAGCTGACTCGCCAGCCCGACGACATCGCCGCGCTCGCGCTGTTGCAAGGCGAACTGCTCGATGCCATGTGGACCACGTTGGAGGTGGGCGGCATTCTGCTGTACGCCACCTGTTCCACGCTGCCGACCGAGAACACCGAAGTCATCGCAGCCTTCCTTGCCCGCACGCCGGGTGCCCGTGAACTGGACCTCGCCACGGCGGCCGGCATCAAGCAGCCCCATGGTCGCCAGTTGCTGGCCCAGGAAGGTGGCCACGACGGGTTCTACTACGCCAAGCTGATCAAGATCGCCGCCGCTCGCGGTTAAACGGATTCAATGGAGTGACTGGATGAAAATCATCATCCTCGGAGCAGGGCAGGTCGGTGGTTCGCTGGCGGAACACCTGGCCAGCGAAGCCAACGACATCACCGTGGTCGACACCGATGGCGAACGCCTGCGCGACCTTGGTGACCGCCTGGACATCCGCACGGTGCAGGGTCGTGGTTCGTTCCCGACCGTACTGCGCCAGGCCGGGGCCGATGACGCCGATATGCTGGTCGCGGTGACCAACAGCGATGAAACCAACATGGTCGCCTGCCAGGTCGCCCACACGCTGTTCCACACGCCGACCAAGATCGCCCGGGTGCGCGAAGCGGCGTACCTGACCCGCGAAGAGCAGTTGTTCCAGAACGAAGCGATTCCGGTGGACGTGCTGATCAGCCCCGAACAGGTGGTCACCAACTACATCAAGCGCCTGATCCAGCATCCGGGCGCCTTGCAGGTGATCGACTTTGCCGAAGGCAAGGCGCAACTGGTGGCAGTGCGGGCTTATTACGGCGGACCGCTGGTAGGCCAGCAACTGCGGCAGTTGCGTGAACACATGCCGAACGTGGAAACCCGCGTTGCAGCAATTTTCCGTCGTGACCGGCCGATCCTGCCCCAGGGCGATACGGTGATCGAGGCCGACGACGAGGTGTTTTTCATCGCCGCCAAAGCGAACATTCGCGCGGTGATGAGCGAAATGCGCCGTCTCGACGAAACCTATAAACGCATTGTCATCGCCGGCGGCGGACAGATCGGCGAGCGTCTGGCCGAGGCCATCGAAAGCCGTTATCAGGTGAAAATCATCGAGATGAACCCGGCACGCTGTCGTCATCTCTCCGACACACTGGACAGCACGGTGGTGTTGCAGGGCAGTGCTTCGGACCGCGACCTGCTGATGGAAGAGAACATCGCCGATGCCGACCTTTTCCTGGCCCTGACCAACGACGACGAAGCCAACATCATGTCGTCGCTGCTGGCCAAGCGCCTGGGTGCAAAGAAAGTGATGACCATCATCAACAACCCGGCCTATGTCGACCTGATCCAGGGTGGCGACATCGACATCGCCATCAGCCCGCAACTGGCGACCATCGGCACCTTGCTGGCCCACGTGCGCCGGGGTGACATCGTCAGCGTGCACTCACTGCGCCGGGGTGCGGCAGAAGCCATCGAGGCGATTGCCCATGGCGATGCGAAATCGAGCAAGGTGATCGGCAAGGCCATCGAAAACATCGGCCTGCCGCCGGGCACCACCATCGGTGCGATTATCCGCGACGAAGAAGTGATCATCGCCCACGATGACACCGTGATCGAAGCGGGCGACCATGTGATTCTGTTCCTTGTGGATAAAAAACACATTCGCGATGTGGAGAAGTTGTTCCATGTGGGGTTGAGCTTCTTCTGATCCTGATTTTGTGTGGGCCTGCCTTTGTAGGAGCGAACTCTGCTCGCGATGGTCGTCAACGATAATGCTGGAAACCAGACACCCCGTGTCGCTCTCAGGTTCATCGCGAGCAAGCTCGCTCCTACATGAAATCAACACCTGACGCCCCAAAGAAAAGGAACCACCCATGATCGAATCCCTGGAAAAAATGCTCGCCAAGGGTGTGGATAACTCCTTGCTGCGCTTCGGCCTGGGCAAGGGTTATCTGGATCTGGGGGAGAACGCCAAGGCAGCGGAGCACTTCCAGCGCTGCGTCGAATTCGATCCGAAATATTCGGCGGCGTGGAAACTACTGGGCAAGGCCCATCTGGCGCTGGCGGACTTTGCAGCCGCGCGGCAGGCCTGGGAACAAGGCCTGGAAGCCGCTCGCGGCCATGGCGACAAGCAGGCAGAGAAGGAAATGACCGTGTTCCTGAAGAAACTCGAGCGTCAGGCGCACTGATCAGAGATAACGCAAACCGATGCCCTCGGCATCCACCAGCACCACTTCCATACGCACCCGCGGCGCGCCTGTGGGTAAGTCTTGCACCTGGCCGTAGACCACCGCGCCCCGGGGCAGCGCCGACAGTTGCGGATGCTTGACGAAGACACCGGTGGTCGACAGGTTGCGGGTCTGGCCCAGGCAATCGCCGATGCTTTCGTGACTGATCTTGATGCGAAATGATTTGCGGTGTTCGGACATCTTCTGCGCCCTTGAATGAACGGCTGTGGATACGTGTAGGAGCGAGCTTGCTCGCGATGAATGCAAGGGCGCCGCGTTCAACCTGGCAGCCCACGTCATCGTTAACGTCCATCGCGAGCAAGCTCGCTCCTACAGGTTATCCACAGAGTGTGCCAAGTAAGTCAGTACCAGCGCTCTTCACCCGGTGGACGCTTCTTGAAGCGCTTCATGCTCCACATGTACTGGCTTGGGTAGGCCCCGACATAACGCTCGACCACTTTGCTCATGGCCGCACAGGACTCCGCCGTATCGGTGCTGTACATGGCCTCGGGCGCGGCTTCGAGGATCACTTTGTAGCCCGAACCGTCCGGCAGGCGCAGGGCATGCAGGAACACGCCAACCGCTTTGCCGCCGGCGAGCATGTTCGGCACGAACTTGCTGGTCAGTGCCTGGGTGGCGAAGAACGGCACGAAGATCCCGGCGGATTCGGACGGTTCCGGGTCAGCGGGGATGCCCACTGCACCACCTTTGCGCACTTCCTTGATGACACTGAGGATGCCTTCCTTGGTGGAGGCGGCGACCTTGTTACCCAACTGCACCCGCTGCTTTTGCAGCAATTCATCCACGGCCTTCAACTTTGGCGGACGATAGAAAATAATCGGTTTGCACTGACTGCAATAGAAGTGGTTGAGCACTTCCCAGTTGCCCAGGTGACTGGTGATGCCGACCACACCTTTGCCGGAGGCGAGGGCGTCCTTCAACACGTCGAGGCCTTCGACCTCGCGCACCAGGTCGATGGAGCGCTGTGCCGGCCAGATCCAGGCGCAGGCGCTTTCGGTCAAGGACTTGCCGATGTCCTTCAGGCTTTGGCCCACCAGGCGTTCACGCTCGGCGGGATCCATGTCCGGAAAGCACTTGGACAGGTTGATCCGTACCACGTCACGGGAACGATTCGGGGTTTTCCACATGACCCAGCCAATCGCCGAGCCCACGGCTTGCACGGCCCGCCACGGAAGCAGGGCAAACAGCCGCAGAGCGCCTACCAGCAAGGCGCCTTTCAACTTATCCACAGGTCACTCCTGATCTTGTGCTGTGCGCGAGGCGGCTATTCTAACCGCCGTTCGCCAACTGCGCGTAGCGGTCGCAATCGCGGGTGTGATCCATGACCATGCCCGAGGCCTGCATCAGCGCGTAGCAAATGGTTGGCCCGACGAAGGTGAAACCGGCTTTTTTCAGGCCTTTGCTCATCTCGACGGCAATCGGCGTGACGGCCGGCACTTCGCTGCGATCCTTGAAATGATTGATCACAGGCTTGCCACCGATGAACGACCAGAGAAACGCCACCGGGTCCTCCAGCGCCAGCCAGGCCTGGGCATTGCGCCGGGCCGCGTTGAGCTTGAGGCGGTTGCGGATGATCCCGGGATCGAGCATCAACTCGTCGATTTCGGCATCGCTCATCTGCGCCACGCGCTGGACATCAAAACCAAACATCACCTGACGATAATGCTCGCGTTTGCGCAGCACGGTGATCCAGGAAAGCCCGGCCTGGAACCCTTCGAGCAAAAGCAACTCGAACAATCCCTGCGCATCGCGTAGCGGCGTGCCCCACTCCTGATCGTGATAAGCCATGTATAGCGGATCTTCGGAACACCAAAAGCAGCGTGGCATAAGGCTCCAGGGGGCGTGCGCAGCCATGAATCGGGTATACTCCCGCTCTTTAAATCGCAGCCCAAGAAACAGGTGAATTTCGTGAGCCAGCCTACGCCAGCCGTGCGTACCTTCCAAGACTTGATCCTCGCCCTCCAGCAATACTGGGCCGAGCAAGGTTGTGTGGTACTTCAGCCCTACGATATGGAAGTAGGCGCCGGCACTTTCCACACTGCAACATTCCTGCGCGCCATCGGCCCGGAAACCTGGAACGCCGCCTACGTGCAGCCAAGCCGTCGTCCGACTGACGGCCGCTACGGCGAAAACCCGAACCGCCTGCAGCACTACTACCAGTTCCAGGTGGTCCTGAAGCCGAACCCGGACAACTTCCAGGAACTGTACCTGGGCTCCCTCAAGCATGTCGGCCTGGACCCGCTGGTCCACGACATCCGCTTCGTCGAAGACAACTGGGAATCGCCGACCCTCGGCGCCTGGGGTCTGGGCTGGGAAGTCTGGCTCAACGGCATGGAAGTGACCCAGTTCACCTACTTCCAGCAAGCGGGCGGCATCGAGTGCTACCCGGTGACCGGCGAGATCACCTACGGTCTCGAGCGTCTGGCCATGTACCTGCAGGGCGTGGACTCGGTCTACGACCTGGTCTGGGCTGACGGTCCGTTCGGCAAAGTGACCTACGGCGACGTGTTCCACCAGAACGAAGTGGAGCAATCGACCTACAACTTCGAACACGCCAACGTCGACAAGTTGTTCGAACTGTTCGATTTCTACGAAAGCGAAGCCAAGCGCCTGATCGAGCTCGACCAGCCGCTGCCGTTGCCGAGCTACGAAATGGTGTTGAAGGCTTCCCATACCTTCAACCTGCTGGATGCGCGCCGGGCGATTTCCGTGACCGCGCGTCAGCAATACATCCTGCGTGTACGCACCCTGGCGCGTTCCGTTGCGCAAGCCTACCTGCTGGCTCGCGCCAAGCTGGGCTTCCCGATGGCGACCCCGGATCTGCGTGATGAAGTACTGGCCAAGCTGGAGGCTGCACAATGAGTGCTCTGGATTTTCTGGTTGAACTGGGCACTGAAGAACTGCCACCCAAAGCCCTGAACACCCTGGCCGAGGCGTTCCTCGCCGGTATCGATAAGGGTCTGCAAGCTGCCGGCCTGAACTACGAAACCAAAACCGTTTATGCCGCCCCGCGCCGCCTGGCCGTGCTGATCACCGCACTGGCCACCCAGCAGCCGGACCGCAGCATCAACCTCGATGGCCCGCCACGTCAGGCCGCGTTCGATGCCGAAGGCAACCCGACTCAGGCAGCCCTGGGGTTTGCCAAGAAGTGCGGCGTCGAGCTGAGCGAAATCGATCAGAGCGGCCCGAAACTGCGCTACAGCCAGAGCATCGCCGGCAAGCCGACCGCGAGCCTGCTGCCGACCATCGTCGAAGATTCGCTGAACGACCTGCCGATCCCGAAACGCATGCGTTGGGGTGCACGCAAGGAAGAGTTCGTGCGTCCGACCCAATGGCTGGTGATGCTGCTCGGTGACCAAGTCATCGACTGCACCATCCTCGCGCAGAAGGCTGGCCGTGACTCCCGTGGCCATCGCTTCCATCACCCGGAAAACGTGCGCATCGGTTCGCCGTCCAGCTACCTGGCCGACCTGCGTGCCGCCTACGTGCTGGCCGATGCCAACGAGCGTCGCGAGATCATCAGCAAGCGCACCGAAGAACTGGCTACCCGTCAGGAAGGCACGGCAATCGTACCGCCAGCCCTGCTCGACGAAGTGACCGCACTGGTCGAATGGCCAGTGCCGCTGGTGTGCTCGTTCGAGGAACGCTTCCTCGACGTGCCGCAAGAAGCCCTGATCACCACCATGCAGGACAACCAGAAGTACTTCTGCCTGCTGGATGCCGACGGCAAGTTGCTGCCACGTTTCATTACCGTGGCCAACATCGAAAGCAAAGACCCGCAGCAGATCATCGCCGGTAACGAGAAAGTGGTTCGCCCACGCCTGACCGACGCCGAGTTCTTCTTCAAGCAAGACAAGAAGCAGAAACTCGAGGACTTCAACCTGCGCCTGCAGAACGTGGTGTTCCAGGAAAAACTCGGCAGCGTCTACGACAAGGCCGAGCGCGTATCCAAGCTGGCCGCGTTCATCGCCCAGCGCATCGGCGGCAACGCTGCGTGGGCAGCCCGCGCTGGCCTGCTGTCCAAGTGCGACCTGTCGACCGAGATGGTCGGTGAGTTCCCGGAGATGCAAGGCGTCGCCGGTTACTACTACGCCCTCAACGACGGCGAGCCGGAAGATGTCGCCCTGGCCCTGAACGAGCAGTACATGCCGCGCGGTGCTGGCGCTGAACTGCCGTCCACCCTGACCGGTGCGGCCGTGGCCATCGCCGACAAGCTCGACACTCTGGTCGGCATTTTCGGTATCGGCATGCTGCCGACCGGCAGCAAGGACCCGTATGCCCTGCGCCGTGCGGCACTGGGCGTGTTGCGCATCCTGATCGAGAAAAAACTGGATCTGGACCTGACCGACGCCGTGGCTTTCGCCGTGGATGCGTTCGGTACCAAGGTCAAGGCTGCCGGCCTCAATGACTCGGTGCTGGAGTTCATCTTCGACCGTCTGCGTGCCCGTTACGAAGACGAAGGTGTCGACGTCGCCACCTACCTGTCGGTACGTGCCCTGAAGCCAGGCTCAGCCCTGGACTTCGACCAGCGCGTGCAAGCGGTAGAGGCCTTCCGCAAATTGCCGGAAGCCGCTGCCCTGGCCGCGGTGAACAAGCGCGTGTCGAACCTGCTGAGCAAGGTCGAAGGCTCGGTGCCTACCGTCGTGGAAGCCAAGTACTTCGACAATGCCAACGAGTTCTCCCTGTACTCGGCGATCCAGCAGGCTGACCAGGCTGTACAGCCAATGGCCGCCGCGCGTCAGTACAGCGAATCCCTGGCACGCCTGGCTGCACTGCGCGAGCCGGTGGATGCGTTCTTCGAAGCCGTGATGGTCAACGCGGAGGACGCAAAAGTCCGCGCCAACCGTTATGCGTTGCTGGCGCGCCTGCGTGGGTTGTTCCTCGGCGTCGCCGACATTTCGCTGCTGGGTTGAGGGACTGCTGTTGAAACTGCTGATTCTCGATCGGGACGGGGTGATCAATTACGACTCCGACGCTTACATCAAGTCGGTGGAGGAGTGGATTCCGCTCCCTGGATCGATCGAAGCCATCGCGCAGTTGAGCAAGGCCGGCTGGACGGTAGCGGTCGCTACCAACCAGTCGGGCATCGCTCGCGGCTATTACGACCTCGCCACTCTGGATGCCATGCACGAGCGCTTGCGCGCGCTGGTGGCGGAGCAGGGCGGTGAGGTCGGGCTGATCGTCTACTGCCCCCACGGGCCGGACGAAGGCTGCGATTGTCGCAAGCCGAAACCCGGTATGTTGAAAACCATCGCCGCTCATTACAACGTGTCGCTGACCAATCTCTGGTTCGTCGGCGACAGCCTTGGTGACCTGGAAGCCGCCAAAGCCGTCGATTCACAGCCAGTTTTGGTAAAGACCGGGAAAGGCGAAAAGACTTTGGGCAAGACCCTTCCGGCAGGCACATTGATTTTCGACGATTTGGCGGCGATTGCCGCAGAACTTATCCACAATTAAAGTGCTTCGATTGTTCCTGACCAAGGATTGATCGGGAGTGCGCTTTATATAAGGCGGGCAATTCCCGCAACGGTAAACGTCACCATGTCGATATTGCAGGCGATCAGAACCTTCCTCTTTTACCTGCTGCTGGGCACCAGCTCCTTGCTGTGGTGCAGCCTGAGTTTTTTTATCGCGCCGTTCCTGCCCTTCAAGGCACGTTATCGCTTCATCAACGTCTACTGGTGTCGCTGTGCCTTGTGGCTGAGCAAAGTGTTTCTGGGTATCCGCTACGAAGTGAAGGGTGCCGAGAACGTGCCTGAACGGCCTTGCGTCATTCAGTCGAACCACCAGAGTACGTGGGAGACATTCTTTCTCTCTGCTTACTTCTCACCGCTGAGCCAGGTGCTCAAACGTGAACTGCTCTATGTGCCGTTCTTCGGTTGGGCCATGGCCATGCTGCGACCGATCGCCATCGATCGCGACAACCCGAAAGCCGCACTCAAGCATGTGGCGAAGAAGGGCGATGAACTGCTCAAGGACAATGTCTGGGTGCTGATCTTCCCTGAAGGCACGCGTGTTCCTTTCGGCACCGTCGGCAAGTTCTCCCGCGGTGGCAGTGCATTGGCGGTCAACGCCGAATTGCCGGTGCTGCCGATTGCGCACAACGCCGGCAAGTTCTGGCCGAAAACCGGTTGGGCGAAGAAGCAGGGCGTCATTACCGTGATCATTGGCGAGCCGATGTATGCCGCAGGCACCGGACCGCGAGCCATTGCTGAATTGAACGACCGGGTCCAGGCGTGGAACGAGCAGATGCAACGGGAAATGGGCTCGCTGCCACCAGCTCCGCAAGCACCGGTTTCAAACGATCAGGTGACTGTCTGAGATTCTGTGGATAACCTGTGTACCGTTTCATCGAAAACCGTCGTTTTTTACACGTAACTTTATGATTCTTTTACATATTTCTTTGAATGATAAAAATCATAAAAACGTGCATAAGTTTTTTTAGGACGTAAAAAAACCGGCTGATATAGCCGGTTTTTTTATGTCCGGAGCAATCCGCCGATTGTCGATATGACAGCGCGACCCGAACGTGCGCTTTCATTCAGTAAACAGCGGGAATTGCAGCTTGAATGTCGTGCCCCGACCCACCTCGCTCTGACACTCGATTCGCCCACCGTGCCGATCCACAACGGCTTTGACCATCGACAATCCCAACCCCACGCCATCGATACCCTGGGCAGAAGAAAAGCGCCGGTACTGGCTGAACAATTCAGGTAACTCCTCAGCGGCGATGCCTTTGCCCTGATCGATGAGCTCACAGGTCAGCCAGCCGTCGCGTTGGCTGACGCGCAAACGGATGCGAGTACCTGAAACACTGTACTTGATGGCATTTTCCAGCAGATTGAACAACGCCCGAGTCAGCAGCGCCTGATCCGCCAAAACCAGGCTTTCCTGTGCCTCCTCTTCCACCTGATGAACCAGTTCGATCTGTTTCAACTGCGCGATGGGCAGCGCTTGATCGAACACATCCAGCACCAGCATCGCAAACAGGCTCGGTTGAAACTGATAAGCCTCGGACTCGGCTCTCGCCAATTGAACGAAACCGTCAGTCAGTTCCAGGGCCCGGCGTACCTGTAGCTCGATTTGATCAAAGAGCGGCGAATCACCGCCCACTTGATGACGATGGACGTCGAGCAAGGCGAGAATGGCCGAGTGAGGCGCCCGCAGGTCGTGAGACAGGAACCGCAACAGGACCGCGCGCTGCTCCTCCGCATCGCGCTCGACACTCAAATCAGTCAGGTTCCATAGCCAGCCAACCGGAATCTCGCCGTCTACCGGTAACAGCTCGGCACGCTCCAGACGCAGACTGCGCTCCTTGAGATCGCGAAACTCCAGCAGGGGAAGGGACGATAAAGACGAGCCCGCCCCACGGCTCATATCTGGATAACCGAGCTGTTCAAGTCGCTTGAGTACATCATCACCAACCAGATCCCCGCCAAACAGGTCACGGGCCTTGCGGTTGCCAAGCAGAATCTGCCCCTGTGGATCGCTGATCAACGTGGCCACCGGCAAGTATTCCAGGCCGTCGGCGATGAATCGATGGGTATCGCGGGTCAGGCTCATGGCTTGTTCCAGCGCGATGATCTGTTTCTGCAAACGGTCGCCACCGGGATACCGGGCACGGCGGCGCTCCGGAAACACTTTCGGCTCGCTGTCCAGCCGCGCCAACTCCCAACCGAAATAGGTCAGCACCACACTCAGGCGCCGCCAGTTCCAGATCAGATAACCAAACAGCATCCCCAACACCGCAGGTGTCGGTGACCACCACCAGCGCTTGAACTCTGCAAGGCCGGCACTGGTCAGCAACGCACACGCCATTCCCGTGAGCGTCAGCCACAGCGCCAGTCGCGGGCGCCACAGCAACAGCCCGAGCACACATGTCACCAGACCAAGGGAAAGCAATGCGCTCAAGCCTGGGGAAACATCGCCCAGGTTGATTTGCGCGCGATAGGACAGCAACGTCGTCAGCGGCAGCAGCACAAGACTTATCCACAACCACTCGCGCACCAATTGCCGAAACAATCGCTGTACCTGGCTGGGTTCTCGGCTTTCACGGCGGCGTTGGTCAAACATGGCCAGCAGGGCAGGGCGGGGGGAATGGTTTCATGGTTCCTACGTCTGAGGCATCGACCCAAAGAATCATAGCGGACGCTGCGACCAACGGCGGGCCACTTGCTTTCACTGTATCGATTGAGCCGCTATCGTCGATAAAGAGCTGCCCAAGCGACAAGGAATCACCGTGTATGCGTGTTGCGATTCTGGACGATGAGCCCGCCGAACTGCGCCGGGTCGAACAAACCCTGCAACAGATGGCCGAAGCCGGAGAGCAGCCATGGTCGCTGCACAGCTTCGAACGGGGCGAAGACCTGTTGCGCCAGCTGCGCCGGGAAACCTTTGACCTGCTGATCCTCGACTGGCAACTGCCCGACCTCACGGGATTGTTATTGCTGCAATGGACTCGCGAACACATGGACGCTCCTCCAGCGGCGATCATGCTCACCAGCCGCGACGGCGAAAGCGATATCGTTCAGGCCCTGAATGCAGGCGCCGATGACTACGTCAGCAAACCATTCCGCCCTAATGAACTGAAGGCCCGTGTTGGCGCAGTCCTGCGCCGCCATGGCCAGCAGCGCCTGGCTGCTGAAGTGTTGAGCTTCAATGACCTGGTTTTCGACGACGCCGAACTGACCGTCACTCGCGACGGCAAACCAATCGTCATGACCGAACGCGAATACCGCCTGGCGCATTGCCTGTTCAGCAACCTCGGCCGACCGCTGTCGCGGGAATACCTGTACGAACGATTCTGGCCACATGAAGAAATGTCGTCGTCACGGCCGCTGGACACCCACATCTATCGCCTGCGCAACAAGCTCGGCCTGACCGCGGATCGCGGTTGGCAGTTGCTGACGATTTATGGGTATGGGTACCGGTTGGAGAGTGTGGCGTCGGCGAGCGAGTGAAACGCTGGCCCTGACAATCCCTGGAAACACAGATGCCGCAAAACCTGTAGGAGCCGGCTTGCCGGCGATGGACCCAAGTACGCCCTGTTTACCCAATTAACACGCGTTATCGCTAACGATCATCGCCAGCAAGCCGGCTCCTACAAGGACGCTGCCCAGGCTGAAAATGAACTGACCAAAAAAAAGGCCAATGCAAATGCATTGGCCTTTTCGTGGCACCGACCTGGATCAGAAGTCCAGGTTGGACACCGCCAGGGCGTTGCTCTCGATGAAGTCACGACGAGGTTCGACCGCATCACCCATCAGGGTGTTGAAGATCTGGTCCGCGCCAATGGCGTCTTCGATGGTCACTTTGAGCATCCGGCGCTGACTTGGGTCCATGGTGGTTTCCCACAGCTGATCCGGGTTCATTTCGCCCAGACCTTTGTATCGCTGGATGGTGTGACGCTTGGTGCTTTCCGCCATCAGCCATTCAAGGGCTTCCTTGAACTCGGTCACTGGCTTCTTGCGCTCGCCACGCTGGATGTACGCGCCGTCGTCGAGCAGTGTGCTCAGTTGAGCGCCTAGCGAAACGACAGTCTTGTAATCATTGCTACCGAAGAAGTCGCGATTGAAGGTGACGTAGTTCGACAGGCCGTGGGAGATCAGTTCGACCTCTGGCAGCCAGACGTTACGTTCACGGTCTTCACGCAGGCTGGCTTTGTAAACCAGGCCGGACTTCTCGACGGTGCGCAGGCGAACTTCGTACTGAGCCAGCCAATCTTGCATTGCTGCGTGATCGGACAGTTGTTCCATGCTCACCGCTGGAAGGTAGATGAAGTGCTCGGTCAGTTCCTGTGGGTACAGGCGCGACAGACGCTTGAGGGTCTTCATCACCAGACGGAAATCAGTCACCAGACGCTCAAGCGCTTCACCGGAGATGCCAGGAGCTTCTTCGTTCAGGTGCAGGCTTGCATCTTCCAGGGCCGACTGCGTCATGTACTCTTCCATGGCGTCGTCGTCTTTGATGTATTGCTCTTGCTTGCCTTTCTTGACCTTGTACAGCGGTGGCTGGGCGATGTAGATGTAGCCGCGCTCGATCAGTTCCGGCAACTGACGGAAGAAGAAGGTCAGCAGCAGGGTACGGATGTGCGAACCGTCGACGTCAGCATCGGTCATGATGATGATGTTGTGGTAACGCAACTTGTCGATGTTGTACTCGTCACGGCCGATACCGCAGCCCAGCGCGGTGATCAAGGTGCCCACTTCTTGCGAAGAGATCATCTTGTCAAAACGCGCCTTTTCGACGTTCAGGATCTTGCCCTTAAGCGGGAGGATGGCCTGGGTCCGACGGTTACGCCCCTGCTTGGCGGAGCCGCCAGCAGAGTCACCTTCCACGAGATACAGTTCGGACAGGGCAGGGTCTTTTTCCTGGCAGTCAGCCAGTTTGCCCGGCAGGCCGGCGATATCCAGCGCGCCTTTACGACGGGTCATTTCACGGGCTTTACGCGCCGCTTCACGAGCACGCGCCGCATCGATCATCTTGCCGACAACCAGCTTGGCTTCGTTCGGGTTTTCCAGCAGGAAGTCGGAGAAGTACTTGCCCATTTCCTGTTCGACCGCGGTCTTCACTTCGGAAGACACCAGCTTGTCTTTGGTCTGGGAGCTGAACTTCGGATCCGGCACTTTCACCGAAATGATCGCGGTCAGGCCTTCGCGGGCATCGTCACCGGTGGTGGCGACTTTGTGCTTCTTCGCCAGGCCTTCCGCTTCGATGTAGGTGTTCAGGTTACGCGTCAGCGCGGAACGGAAACCCACTAGGTGAGTACCGCCATCGCGCTGTGGAATGTTGTTGGTGAAGCACAACAGGTTCTCGTTGAAGCTGTCGTTCCACTGCAGGGCGATTTCCACGCCGATGCCGTCTTCGCGCTGGATGTTGAAGTGAAACACCTGGTTGACCGCAGTCTTGTTGGTGTTCAGGTATTCAACGAACGCACGCAGGCCGCCTTCGTACTTGAACAGTTCTTCCTTACCGCTGCGCTCATCCTTGAGGACGATGCCGACACCGGAGTTGAGGAACGACAGTTCACGAATCCGCTTGGCCAGGATGTCCCAGCTGAAGTGGATGTTCTTGAAGGTTTCAGCCGATGGCTTGAAGTGAATCTGCGTACCGGTTGTCTCGCTCTCACCAACGATTTTCATCGGCTCTTGCGGAACACCGTGGACGTAAGTCTGTTCCCAGATCTTGCCGCTGCGGCGCACCGTTAGAACAAGCTCTTTGGACAGGGCGTTCACCACCGACACACCTACACCGTGCAGGCCGCCGGATACTTTGTAGGAGTTGTCGTCGAACTTACCGCCGGCGTGCAGCACGGTCATGATGACCTCGGCTGCCGAAACGCCTTCTTCCTTGTGCACGTCTACCGGGATGCCACGGCCGTTGTCGCGAACGGTGATGGACTCATCCGGGTGGATGATGATGCTGATGTCGTCGCAGTGGCCGGCGAGAGCTTCGTCGATCGAGTTATCGACCACTTCGAACACCATGTGGTGCAGACCGCTGCCATCATCGGTGTCACCAATGTACATACCGGGACGTTTGCGTACGGCATCCAGGCCTTTCAGCACTTTAATGCTCGTTGAGTCGTACGTATTTTCTTCGCTCAATGCCTTCACTCCCGATGGTCGTGGGTCTGGGTGATACGGCCCTGTTCCACGTGGAACAGAGCGACTGGCGTTTCCGTCTGCCAGCCTTCCCTCAATAATTCGTGATCTACACAGGTGATAAATACCTGGCAGCGTAAGTCTTCCAACAAGCGGCAAAGCGCGCGACGGTGGTGCTCGTCCAGCTCGGACGGCAAGTCATCCACCAGATAAATACACTGACCGCGCCGAGCCTGGCTGACCAGGTGCCCCTGGGCAATCCGTAATGCGCAAACCACCAACTTCTGCTGGCCACGGGACAAGATGTCCGCGGCATTGTGTGCGCCCAGTCTGAGGCGCAAATCAGCACGTTGTGGTCCGGCCTGGGTATGCCCTATTTGCTGGTCTCGTTGCAGAGATCCGGCGAGCACAGCACTCAGTTCACGGTCCTTGTCCCAGCCGCGGTAATAGCTGAGCGTCAAGCCTTCAAGCTCAACCAGTTCGCTCAAGGTTTGTTCAAAGACTGGTTTCAAGGCTTTGATATAAGCGCGGCGGTATTCATCAATTTCGGCGCTGGCCTGGCACAGTTCCCTGTCCCAAACCGCTTGCGAAACGGCGTCAAGTGTACCATGCCGCAGCCAAGAGTTTCTCTGGCGCAGGGCCTTCTGCAAGCGCTGCCAGGTTGACATGAAGCGCGGTTCCACGTGGAACACGCCCCAGTCGAGAAACTGTCGGCGAATCTTCGGCGCACCTTCCAGCAGCCGGAAGCTGTCGGGGTTAATCAGTTGCAGCGGCAAGATCTCGGCCAGTTGCGCGGCGCTGCGCGCATTCTGCCCATCGATACGGATCTGAAATTCGCCTTGGCGATCCCGTGAAATGCCCAAGGCGCTATGCCCGCCCTCCGCCAGCTCAACCTGGCCAAATACCGTACAGGCCAGCTGCTCGTATTGAATGACCGGCAACAGACGGGTGCTACGAAACGAACGGGCAAGCCCCAGCAGATGGATGGCTTCCAGAACACTGGTTTTGCCGCTGCCGTTGGCGCCGTAAAGAATATTGATGCGGGGGGAGGGGGAGAAGGTCACCGGGTGCAGATTGCGCACCGCGGTGACCGAGACGCGACTTAAGGACATCTAGCTTCTGCTGAGCATGATTACAGACGCATCGGCATGACGACGTAGGCCGAGTCGTCGTTATCCGATTCCTGCACCAGCGCACTGCTGTTGGAGTCGGACAGGATCAGACGAACCTGCTCGGTGGTCATCACGCCCAGTACGTCGAGCAGATAGCTCACGTTGAAGCCGATTTCCAGGGAGCCGCCGTTGTATTCAACGCCCACTTCCTCTTCCGCCTCTTCCTGCTCCGGGTTGTTCGCCTGGATCTTCAGCTGACCGCTGGCCAACTGCAGACGGATACCACGGTACTTCTCGTTGGACAGAATCGCGGTACGGCTGAACGCTTCGCGCAGGGCCTGGCGATCGCCAAGTACCAGTTTGTCGCCGCCTTTTGGCAGAACGCGTTCATAGTCCGGGAATTTGCCATCAACCAGCTTCGAGGTGAAGGTGAACTCACCGGTGGTGGCGCGGATGTGGTGCTGACCCAGCACGATGCTGACATTGCCGTCCGGCTCGGTGAGCAGGCGTGCCAGTTCGAGGATACCTTTGCGCGGCACGATGACCTGATGCCGATCCGGCTGACCGATATCGGCCTGCATCGAGCACATGGCCAGACGGTGACCGTCAGTGGCCACGGCGCGGATCACGCCTGCGGAAACTTCCAGCAGCATGCCGTTGAGGTAGTAACGCACGTCCTGCTGGGCCATGGCGAAGCTGGTGCGTTCGATCAGACGACGCAACTTGCTTTGCTCCAGGCTGCAGGTCAGCGAACCCGGGCCTTCTTCCACGGTAGGGAAGTCGTTGGCCGGCAGCGTCGACAGGGTAAAGCGGCTACGGCCAGCCTTGACCACAAGCTTCTGCTCATCGACCTTGATATCGATCAGCGCATCGTTCGGCAGGCTCTTGCAGATGTCCATCAGCTTGCGCGCCGGCACGGTGATGGAACCCGGATCCGCCGGCTCTTCGAGTTGAACACGACCGACCAACTCGACTTCCAGGTCGGTACCGGTCAGCGACAATTGCTGGCCTTCGACAACCAGCAGCACGTTGGAGAGCACCGGCAAGGTCTGGCGGCGTTCGACGACGCCTGCGACCAGTTGCAGGGGTTTCAACAGGGCTTCGCGTTGAATGGTGAAATGCATGGTCTAGTCCCTTGCCTTAATTAGCTGCGCTGGTGTTCATCAAGTGGTCAGTGTACGCAGCAGGTTCTTGTAGTCCTCGCGGATGTCCGCGTCGGATTCCTTAAGTTCGTTGATCTTGCGGCAGGCGTGCAAAACAGTCGTATGGTCGCGGCCGCCAAACACATCGCCGATTTCCGGCAGGCTGTGGTTAGTCAACTCTTTGGACAAGGCCATTGCAACCTGACGCGGACGTGCGACCGAGCGAGAACGACGCTTGGACAGCAAGTCGGAGATCTTGATCTTGTAGTACTCGGCGACCGTGCGCTGAATGTTATCCACAGAGACCAGTTTATCCTGCAACGCCAACAAGTCCTTAAGGGATTCGCGAATTAGCTCGATGGTGATATCGCGGCCCATGAAGTGCGAGTGGGCGATCACGCGCTTGAGCGCGCCTTCCAGCTCACGGACGTTGGAGCGAATGCGTTGGGCGATGAAGAACGCGGCATCGTGAGGCAGCTCGACTTTGGCCTGATCGGCCTTCTTCATCAGGATTGCCACGCGGGTTTCCAGCTCCGGCGGCTCGACCGCTACGGTCAGGCCCCAGCCAAAGCGGGATTTGAGGCGTTCTTCAAGACCTTCGATTTCTTTCGGGTAGCGGTCACTGGTGAGAATGACCTGCTGGCCACCTTCGAGCAGGGCGTTGAAGGTGTGGAAAAACTCTTCCTGGGAACGCTCCTTGCGGGCGAAGAACTGAATGTCATCGATCAGCAACGCATCGACCGAACGGTAGAAACGTTTGAACTCGTTGATCGCGTTCAGTTGCAGGGCCTTGACCATGTCCGCCACGAAACGCTCGGAATGCAGGTAGACCACCTTGGCATTCGGGTTCTTCTTTAATAGATGGTTACCCACAGCGTGCATCAAGTGGGTTTTACCCAGGCCGACACCACCATAAAGGAAGAGCGGGTTGTACCCGTGCTTGGGGTTGTCCGCCACCTGCCAGGCAGCGGCACGCGCCAACTGGTTGGATTTACCCTCAACGAAGTTCTCGAAGGTAAAGGTGCGGTTCAGGTAACTGGTGTGCTTGAGCGCACCTTCGACCTGCACCGTACGTTGCTCGGCGCGCACCGGGGCCTGTTGCGAACTGGCGCCGGCCATTGGGTCGAAACTGTCACGGGAAGGCTCTTCCTCGGTGACTTCAGCCACTTTTTGCGTGGCGCGCTTGGTCGACGCTGCGGCAGGTGCTGGCGGCGGACTGGCGGGCGCTTGAGCAGCCTGGGCCTGGGAAGCTGCGGCAGCCAGGGGAGCATTGGGCGCGGCACGCGGTGCCGAACTGCGTTTGCTGCCTATTAATAAGGAAAGCGCAGGCGCCATGCCATCGCCGTGCTCATCGAGCAACTCGAGAACACGCCCCAGGTATTTTTCGTTGACCCAGTCCAGAACAAAACGATTGGGCGCATAGACACGCAACTCGTCGCCTTCGGCTTCGACCTGTAGTGGACGGATCCAAGTGTTGAATTGTTGGGCAGGCAGCTCATCGCGCAGAAGCTCCACGCACTGCTGCCAAAGTTCCACTGACACGGATATCCCCTAAGTTGAAAGCCGGTGAGGCAAAAACAAGCGGCCATTGTAGCGACCAGACGCCGACTTATCCACACGAAGGTGGTTCATCGACCAAGAAGAATCATCGTTTTATACGCAAAAAAGACGACCAGTGGTCTGTGCATAAGCTCTGTGGATAACCGGGGTTAAGGTCATTGCACAAGTGGGGGCGAAACTCGGTGGATAACCGGCCTGTGGATAAAGCGGCATTCCACACACAGGTTATCCGACAGTGCAGCACAGGCTGAACACGGTTTTCCACTGTAGTTGTCATTCTCTGTACATCAGGTAAAACAAGGGCTGAATCAACTTATCCACAGATGGAGGCGAGCCTAGCTTTTATAAGCTTTACAGAAAAGCTTTAAATACTTTCCTTTCTTATTTTTATATTTACCGGCGGTTCGATCAGCGCAAAACCTCTGGAGATCTATTTATAAGGAAACGCTGGTTGGAAATTGACCTGAAGGCTTGCTTTCTCTAGAATCCCCGGTCTCTTAAAACGGGGGCCATTCCGGCCCGTTGTGGACGAACCAGGTAACACGACAATGAAACGTACTTTCCAACCAAGCACTATCAAACGCGCTCGTACCCACGGTTTCCGTGCTCGCATGGCTACCAAGAACGGTCGTGCCGTTCTGTCGCGTCGTCGCGCCAAAGGTCGTGCGCGTCTGGCAGTTTGATAAGCCGGCACTGGAGGTGAGTCAGGACTTCAGTCGGGAAAAGCGTCTGCTTACTCCCCGGCATTTCAAGGCAGTCTTTGACTCCCCTACCGGCAAGGTTCCGGGGAAAAATCTCCTGCTCCTTGCGCGCAACAACGATCTTGATCACCCCCGTCTCGGGTTGGTTATCGGGAAAAAGAGCGTAAAGCTCTCCGTCGAGCGCAATCGCCTCAAACGTCTGATGCGCGAGTCGTTTCGCCTGAACCAGGATTCTCTGGTCGGATGGGACATTGTTATCGTCGCGCGCAAAGGTTTGGGCGACGTAGAAAACCCCGAATTGATTCAGCATTTCGGCAAACTCTGGAAACGCCTGGCTCGCAGTTCGCCGGTACCAGCAGTCAATACCGAAACTGTAGGGGTAGACAGTCCAGATGCGTAAACTGGCACTCGTTCCGATCCAGTTTTATCGCTATGCCATTAGTCCCCTGATGGCCAGTCACTGTCGTTTCTACCCCAGTTGTTCCTGCTACGCGTTAGAAGCCATCGAAAATCATGGCCTTCTTCGCGGTGGCTGGCTGACCTTTCGTCGTTTAGGTCGCTGTCATCCGTGGAATCCCGGTGGTTATGACCCGGTTCCACCTATCCCTACCTCCCGTTCTTCTTCGATGGCCGAGTAATCATGGATATCAAACGCACGATCCTGATCGTCGCCCTGGCAATCGTGTCCTACGTTATGGTTCTTAAATGGAACCAGGACTATGGCCAGGCTGCCCTGCCGACTCAGAATGTTGCCACCAATACGACTGCATCGGGCCTGCCGGATACGGCATCTGGCTCCAACGCTTCCGCCAGTGACGACATTCCACGTGCTGCAAGCGACACCAGCGCGCCTGCCGAAACGCCGGTGGCTGTGAGCAAGGACCTCATCCAGATCAAAACGGATGTACTGGACCTGGCTATCGACCCACAAGGTGGCGATGTTGCCCAGCTGACCCTGCCGTTGTATCCGCGTCGTCAGGATCACCCGGAAATTCCGTTCCAGCTGTTTGATAACGGCGGCGAACGTACTTATCTGGCGCAAAGCGGTCTGATCGGCACCAACGGTCCGGACGCAAGCCCGGCCGGTCGTCCGGTTTATTCCTCGGAGAAGAAGGTTTATCAACTGGCTGACGGTCAGGACCAATTGGTCGTTGACCTGAAGTTCAGCAAGGACGGCGTCAACTACATCAAGCGTTTCACCCTGAAACGCGGCCTGTATGACGTAACCGTTTCCTACTTGATCGACAACCAGAGCGCCGAGCCCTGGACTGGTGCGATGTTCGCCCAGTTGAAACGTGACGCCAGCGCCGATCCTTCGTCGACCACGGCTACCGGCACCGCTACTTACCTGGGCGCTGCCCTGTGGACAAGTTCGGAGCCGTACAAGAAAGTGTCCATGAAGGACATGGACAAGGCCGCGCTGAAAGAAACCGTTACTGGCGGTTGGGTTGCCTGGTTGCAGCACTACTTCGTAACGGCGTGGGTTGCACCGAAGGGCGAAAACAACGTCGTCCAGACCCGTAAAGACAGCAAAGGCAACTACATCATCGGCTACACCGGCCCATCGATGAGTGTTGCCCCGGGTGCCAAGGCCGAGACCAGCGCTGTCCTGTACGCCGGTCCGAAAAGCCAGGCCGTGCTGAAAGAGTTGTCCCCAGGTCTGGAACTGACGGTCGACTACGGCATTCTGTGGTTCATCGCCCAACCGATCTTCTGGTTGCTGCAACACATCCACGCCATTGTGGGTAACTGGGGCTGGTCGATCATCTTCCTGACCATGCTGATCAAAGGGATCTTCTTCCCGCTGTCGGCTGCCAGCTACAAATCCATGGCGCGCATGCGTGCAGTGGCACCAAAACTGGCTGCGCTGAAAGAGCAACATGGCGATGACCGGCAGAAAATGTCGCAAGCCATGATGGAGCTGTACAAGAAAGAGAAGATCAATCCGCTGGGTGGTTGCTTGCCAATCCTCGTGCAGATGCCGGTTTTCCTCTCGCTGTACTGGGTTCTGCTGGAAAGCGTCGAGATGCGCCAGGCTCCGTTCATGCTGTGGATTACCGACCTGTCGATCAAGGATCCGTTCTTCATTCTGCCGATCATCATGGGTGCCACCATGTTCATCCAGCAGCAGCTGAACCCGACTCCTCCGGATCCGATGCAGGCCAAGGTGATGAAGCTGATGCCAATCATCTTCACTTTCTTCTTCCTGTGGTTCCCGGCTGGTCTGGTGCTGTACTGGGTAGTGAACAACTGCCTGTCGATCGCCCAACAGTGGTACATCACTCGTAAGATCGAAGCGGCTACCAAAGCAGCTGCCTGATTTACACTGTGGATAACCACTCAAAACGCCCCCTAGTGGGGCGTTTTGCTATCTGTCACTTTTGTCTGGATACCGGTTTATGAGCGTTCCTCGTGAAACCATCGCCGCTGTCGCCACCGCTCAAGGTCGCGGCGGAGTAGGCATCGTGCGTATTTCCGGGCCGTTGGCCAGCGTTGCGGCCAAGGCCTTCAGTGGTCGCGAGCTCAAGCCGCGATTTGCCCACTACGGTCCCTTTTTCAGTGAAAATGACGAAGTATTGGACCAGGGCATCGCGCTGTATTTTCCAGGGCCAAACTCGTTTACCGGCGAAGATGTGCTGGAGCTGCAAGGTCATGGCGGCCCGATCGTTCTGGATATGCTGCTCAAGCGTTGCCTGGAACTGGGTTGCCGGCTCGCCCGACCGGGGGAATTCAGCGAACGCGCGTTCCTCAACGACAAACTGGACCTCGCCCAGGCCGAGGCCATTGCCGACCTGATTGAAGCCAGTTCTGCCCAGGCTGCGCGAAACGCGTTGCGCTCCTTGCAGGGGGCTTTCTCGTCACGTGTGCATAACCTCACCGAGCAACTGATCGGCCTGCGGATCTATGTCGAAGCGGCCATCGATTTCCCGGAAGAGGAAATCGACTTCCTCGCCGATGGCCACGTCCTGAGCATGCTCGACAAAGTGCGCGACGAGTTATCCACCGTCATCCGTGAAGCCGGGCAGGGTGCCTTGCTGCGCGATGGCATGACCGTAGTCATTGCCGGTCGTCCGAATGCCGGTAAATCCAGCCTGCTCAATGCACTGGCCGGGCGTGAAGCGGCAATCGTGACCGAAATTGCCGGCACTACCAGGGACGTCCTGCGTGAACATATCCACATCGATGGCATGCCGCTGCACGTAGTGGATACCGCCGGTCTGCGCTATACCGATGACCATGTGGAAAAAATCGGCGTCGAGCGTGCCTTGAAAGCCATCGGCGAAGCGGATCGGGTATTGCTAGTGGTCGACGCGACGGCACCGGAAGCCCTCGATCCGTTCGCACTCTGGCCGGAGTTTCTGGAAATCCGTCCCGATCCGGCAAAAGTCACCCTGATCCGCAACAAGGCTGACCTTACGGGCGAAGCCATTGCCCTGGAAGTCAGCGAGGACGGCCACGTCACGATCAGCCTGAGCGCCAAGTCCGGAGGGGGTGGCCTGGAGCTGCTGCGTGATCACCTCAAGGCCTGCATGGGCTATGAACAAACGTCCGAAAGCAGCTTCAGCGCTCGCCGGCGACACCTTGAGGCGCTGCGGCATGCCAGTGCAGCCCTCGAGCATGGTCGTGCGCAATTGACCCTGGCCGGTGCTGGTGAGCTGCTGGCCGAGGATTTGCGTCAGGCTCAGCACTCGCTGGGAGAAATCACCGGCGCTTTCAGCTCTGACGATCTGTTGGGGCGAATTTTCTCCAGTTTCTGTATCGGTAAATAGCCCTCCTGCTCTTCACAGACAGGCCATTCGCGCCTGTCTGTTCCCTCCTTCCTGAATAAACACACCAGTGCCGAGCGGATTTTGTCTGCTTGAGCGGAATTCTCCTGCCTGAATTTCGAGCGAACGGCACTTATCTGTGGATTAAGCCCTGTGAATAACCGCGGCTAAGGTCAGTTGATAACAGGGCCTGAAAACTGAACATAACCGCCTCTGTGGATAACCACCCCTTTCATCCACAGGCTTACACCGGTTATCCAAGGGCCTCATTGGCACATGACCACAGGGTTTTGAATCTCTGTACACATTGAAAATAAAGGGCTGTATAGATCTATCCACAGAAAGGCATGTGCATAGAAATAAACATAAAAACAAAGATTTAATAAATTTCTTTCTTTTTAATTTCTATAACACCGACTTTTCCACAGCTGGTTAAATTTTGTGCAAAGGGTTCTTTAGGAAGGGCGAAGTCCCTATACTTGTCGACCAGGTCCAAAAACCTGAGCTCAAACTATTCCTGAATTACCTACTTAAGCAGGCACGAGGTGCGTGGTGGATTTCCCTTCCCGTTTTGAAGTGATCGTCATCGGCGGCGGTCATGCCGGTACCGAGGCAGCACTGGCCTCAGCACGTATGGGGGTTAAAACCCTGTTGCTGACGCATAACGTGGAAACCCTCGGTGCCATGAGTTGCAACCCTGCCATCGGCGGGATCGGCAAAAGCCACCTGGTCAAGGAAATCGACGCCCTCGGCGGCGCGATGGCCATGGCTACCGATAAAGGCGGCATCCAGTTTCGCGTGTTGAACAGCCGCAAAGGCCCGGCCGTGCGTGCAACCCGCGCTCAGGCAGACCGGGTTCTGTACAAGGCAGCTGTCCGCGAAATCCTGGAGAACCAGCCGAACCTGTGGATATTTCAACAAGCCGCTGACGATCTGATCGTCGAGCAGGAACAAGTCCGTGGTGTTGTCACGCAAATGGGTCTGCGGTTCTTCGCCGATTCCGTGGTGTTGACCACCGGTACGTTCCTCGGTGGACTTATCCACATCGGTTTGCAGAATTTTTCCGGCGGTCGCGCCGGTGATCCACCGTCAATTGCCCTCGCACATCGTTTGCGCGAACTGCCTTTGCGTGTTGGTCGCCTGAAAACCGGTACACCACCGCGCATCGATGGCCGTTCTGTGGATTTCTCGGTGATGTCCGAGCAACCGGGTGATACGCCGATCCCGGTGATGTCGTTCATGGGTTCCAAAGAGCAACATCCGAAGCAGGTCAGTTGCTGGATTACCCACACCAACGCCCGCACCCACGAAATCATTGCCGCGAACCTCGACCGTTCGCCGATGTATTCCGCTGTCGGTGAGATCGAAGGCATCGGCCCGCGCTATTGCCCGTCGATCGAAGACAAGATCCACCGGTTTGCCGACAAGGAAAGCCATCAGGTCTTCATCGAGCCGGAAGGTTTGACCACTCATGAGCTGTATCCGAACGGGATATCCACAAGCTTGCCGTTCGACGTGCAATTGCAGATCGTGCAATCGATCCGCGGCATGGAAAACGCGCATATCGTGCGTCCGGGCTACGCCATCGAATACGACTACTTCGACCCGCGTGACCTGAAGTACAGCCTGGAAACCAAAGTCATTGGCGGCCTGTTTTTCGCCGGACAAATCAACGGCACCACCGGTTACGAAGAAGCCGGCGCCCAGGGTTTGCTCGCCGGCACCAACGCGGCACTGCGCGCCCAAGGCAAAGAGGCCTGGTGTCCGCGTCGCGACGAGGCCTACATCGGTGTGTTGGTCGACGACCTGATTACCCTCGGTACCCAAGAGCCGTACCGGATGTTCACCTCCCGTGCCGAGTACCGTTTGATCCTGCGCGAAGACAACGCCGACCTGCGCTTGACCGAAAAAGGCCGTGAACTCGGCCTGGTCGATGACGTGCGCTGGGCAGCTTTCTGCAAAAAACGCGAAAGCATCGAATTGGAAGAGCAGCGCCTGAAAAGCACCTGGGTCCGCCCGGGCACCGAACAGGGCGATGCGATTGCCGAAAAATTCGGCACGCCGCTGACTCACGAATACAACCTGCTCAATCTCTTGAGCCGTCCGGAAATCGACTACGCTGGTCTGATCGAAGTGACCGGTGGCGGGGCAGAAGATCCACAAGTCGCCGAGCAGGTCGAAATCAAGACCAAATACGCCGGCTACATCGATCGTCAACAGGATGAAATCGCCCGCTTGCGAGCCAGCGAAGACACCAAACTGCCTGTGGATATCGATTACACGAATATTTCCGGTCTCTCCAAAGAGATCCAGAGCAAGCTCGGCGCGACCCGTCCGGAGACTTTGGGCCAGGCCTCGCGTATCCCGGGCGTAACGCCGGCAGCCATTTCGCTGTTGATGATTCATTTGAAAAAACGCGGCGCGGGCCGTCAGTTGGAGCAAAGCGCTTGAGTTCGTTGGTCACTTCGCAACACGCAGAAGAGTTATCCACAGGTGCCCGCCAGCTTGGCGTCACGCTGACCGAAACCCAGCACGCGCAATTGCTGGGTTATCTGGCCCTGTTGATAAAATGGAACAAGGCTTACAACCTCACTGCCGTACGTAATCCGGACGAAATGGTCTCCCGCCATCTGCTCGACAGTCTGAGCGTGATGTCATTCATCGAAAACGGACGCTGGCTCGATGTCGGCAGTGGCGGTGGCATGCCTGGCATTCCACTGGCCATCCTGTTTCCCGAGTCCCAGGTGACTTGCCTGGACAGCAACGGCAAGAAAACCCGCTTCCTGACCCAGGTCAAACTCGAACTCAAGCTGGATAACCTGCAAGTTATCCACAGTCGCGTCGAAGCCTTCCAGCCTGCCCAACCGTTCAACGGGATCATTTCCCGGGCGTTCAGCAGCATGGAGAACTTCAGCAACTGGACTCGCCACCTCGGCGATAGCGAAACACGCTGGCTGGCAATGAAGGGCGTTCACCCCGCCGATGAACTGGTAGCATTGCCGGCAGACTTCCACCTCGATAGCGAACACGCCCTGGCCGTACCTGGTTGCCAAGGCCAACGCCATCTGCTGATACTGCGCCGCACGGCATGATTGGGAACACAAGCAAGAATGGCTAAGGTATTCGCGATAGCGAACCAAAAGGGCGGTGTGGGCAAGACCACCACCTGCATCAACCTCGCAGCATCCCTGGTCGCGACCAAGCGCCGGGTGCTGTTGATCGACCTCGATCCACAGGGCAACGCCACCATGGGTAGCGGTGTGGATAAACACGGCCTGGAAAACTCGGTCTACGACCTGCTGATCGGCGAATGTGATCTGGCCCAGGCCATGCACTTCTCCGAACACGGCGGTTACCAGTTGTTGCCGGCCAACCGCGACCTCACCGCGGCCGAAGTGGTGCTGCTGGAAATGCAGATGAAGGAAAGTCGCCTGCGCAGTGCGCTGGCGCCAATCCGGGAAAACTACGATTACATCCTGATCGACTGCCCGCCGTCGCTGTCGATGCTGACCTTGAACGCACTGGTTGCCGCCGACGGGGTCATTATCCCCATGCAGTGCGAGTACTTCGCACTCGAAGGCTTGAGCGACCTTGTGGATAACATCAAGCGTATCGCCGAGCTGCTGAACCCGAACCTCAAGGTCGAAGGCCTGCTGCGTACGATGTACGACCCGCGCCTGAGCCTGATGAACGATGTCTCGGCGCAGCTCAAGGAACACTTCGGCGAACAGCTCTACGACACCGTCATTCCGCGCAACATCCGTCTGGCCGAAGCGCCAAGCTACGGCATGCCGGCGCTGGCGTACGACAAATCCTCGCGCGGTGCCGTTGCCTACCTGGCACTGGCGGGCGAAATGGTTCGTCGTCAGCGCAAAAACTCACGCATCGCCGCCGCTCAGGCAACTTAAGGAATCCCCATGGCCGTCAAGAAACGAGGTCTCGGACGAGGACTGGATGCACTGCTGAGTGGTCCGACCGTCAGCTCGCTGGAAGAACAAGCGGCGCAAGCCGATCACCGTGAGCTGCAACACTTGCCACTGGACTTGCTCCAGCGCGGCAAGTACCAGCCGCGTCGTGACATGGATCCGCAGGCGCTCGAAGAGCTGGCGCAGTCGATCAAGGCCCAGGGCGTCATGCAGCCCATCGTGGTTCGCCCGATCGGCGCTGGCCGCTTCGAAATCATTGCCGGCGAACGCCGCTGGCGTGCCAGCCAGCAGGCCGGTCAGGAAACCATCCCGGCGATGGTTCGCGATGTACCCGATGAAACCGCGATCGCCATCGCGCTGATCGAGAACATCCAGCGCGAAGACCTGAATCCGATTGAAGAAGCGGTGGCCCTGCAGCGTTTGCAGCAGGAATTCCAGCTGACCCAGCAACAGGTGGCCGAAGCTGTGGGCAAGTCCCGGGTAACCGTGGCTAACCTGCTGCGCCTGATTTCCTTGCCGGAAGTCATCAAGACCATGTTGTCCCACGGCGACCTGGAAATGGGTCATGCCCGTGCTTTGCTCGGTTTACCGGAAAATCAGCAGGTCGAAGGGGCGCGACATGTTGTCGCACGCGGGCTGACCGTGCGCCAAACCGAGGCACTGGTTCGCCAGTGGTTGAGTGGTAAACCTGAGCCTGTTGAACCGGCAAAACCGGACCCGGATATCGCCCGTCTCGAGCAGCGCCTGGCCGAGCGCCTAGGCTCTGCGGTGCAGATTCGCCACGGTAAGAAGGGTAAAGGGCAGTTGGTAATTGGTTACAACTCCCTGGATGAGCTTCAAGGCGTGCTCGCGCATATCCGCTGAAACATTTCCTCATGTAGCGCGCAGTCGGAAATCACTACCTGACAGTTGAATAGGGGCAGAACCGCCCCTATACTCTGCGCGCATTTTGTCGGCACAAATTATGCCAAGTTATTGAATTTCGGCAGCCGACCATTGGAGAGTAAAAGTGATGGAAACCCGCACGCCAAACCGCCTGCCCTTCCATCGCCTGGCAGTTTTTCCGGTGTTAATGGCTCAATTTGTCGTGTTGCTGATCGCCGCTTTGGCGCTCTGGTACCGATATGGAGTCGTTGCCGGGTACTCGGGACTCTGCGGAGGCCTGATAGCCTTGCTACCCAATGTTTATTTCGCTCACAGGGCATTTCGGTTTTCCGGCGCCCGGGCAGCTCAAGCCATCGTTCGGTCATTTTATGCCGGCGAGGCGGGCAAGTTGATTTTGACGGCAGTGCTCTTTGCATTGACGTTTGCAGGTGTGAAGCCATTGGCGCCGCTAGCTGTATTCGGCGTCTTCGTGTTGACCCAACTGGTCAGCTGGTTCGCGCCCCTGCTGATGAGAACAAGACTTTCGAGACCTTAGGGCGTTTGAGGCAACCATGGCAGAAACAACCGCTTCGGGCTATATCCAGCACCACTTGCAGAACCTGACTTTCGGTCAGCTCCCTACCGGCGGCTGGGGCTTTGCCCACACCGCAGCAGAAGCCAAGGAAATGGGCTTCTGGGCTTTCCACGTCGATACTCTCGGCTGGTCGGTCGCATTGGGTCTGATCTTCGTTCTTCTTTTCCGCATGGCGGCAAAGAAGGCGACTTCCGGTCAGCCAGGTGCTTTGCAGAACTTCGTTGAAGTTTTGGTCGAATTCGTCGATGGCAGCGTGAAAGACAGCTTCCATGGCCGTAGCCCGGTGATTGCACCGCTGGCACTGACCATCTTCGTCTGGGTGTTCCTGATGAACGCCGTCGACCTGGTACCGGTCGACTGGATTCCTCAACTGGCCATCCTGATCTCCGGCGACCACCACATCCCGTTCCGTGCCGTGTCGACCACCGACCCGAACGCAACGCTGGGCATGGCGCTCTCGGTTTTCGCACTGATCATTTTCTACAGCATCAAGGTCAAGGGTATCGGCGGCTTCATCGGCGAACTGACCCTGCACCCGTTCGGCAGCAAGAACATCTTCGTTCAAGCGCTGCTGATCCCGGTGAACTTCCTGCTGGAATTCGTGACCCTGATCGCCAAGCCGATCTCCCTGGCTCTGCGTCTGTTCGGCAACATGTACGCCGGCGAGCTGGTCTTCATCCTGATTGCTGTGATGTTTGGCAGCGGTCTGCTCTGGCTTAGTGGCCTGGGCGTTGTTCTGCAGTGGGCGTGGGCTGTGTTCCACATCCTGATCATCACCCTGCAGGCGTTCATCTTCATGATGCTGACCATCGTCTACCTGTCGATGGCACACGAAGAAAACCATTAAGACCAGTCTCGACTAGTCTGATGTCCTTCCCGGTCAAACGGGAAGGGGCTCTTCGGGGCCTCTGAAACGATTTGTTTTACCGCTTTAAATTAAAAAAACCTAAACCATACGACGTAAAAGTCGGGAGGAAAGATGGAAACTGTAGTTGGTCTAACCGCTATCGCTGTTGCACTGTTGATCGGCCTGGGCGCACTGGGTACCGCAATTGGTTTCGGCCTGCTGGGCGGCAAGTTCCTGGAAGGCGCAGCGCGTCAGCCAGAAATGGTTCCAATGCTGCAAGTTAAAATGTTCATCGTTGCCGGTCTGCTCGACGCCGTAACCATGATCGGTGTTGGTATCGCTCTGTTCTTCACCTTTGCGAACCCGTTCGTTGGTCAGATCGCTGGCTAATTACTCGGATCTTCCGGGTAATTTGGTGTGATGGACAACGTAACTGCGAGGTGTTGGCGTGAACATTAATGCGACCCTGATTGGCCAGTCCGTTGCGTTCCTGATTTTTGTACTGTTCTGCATGAAGTTCGTATGGCCTCCGGTCATCGCGGCACTGCACGAACGTCAAAAGAAGATCGCTGATGGTCTGGACGCTGCCAGCCGAGCAGCTCGCGACCTGGAGTTGGCCCAAGAGAAAGCGGGTCAACAACTGCGCGAAGCGAAAGCTCAGGCAGCTGAAATCATCGAGCAAGCCAAGAAACGCGGTAACCAGATCGTTGAAGAGGCTGTTGAAAAAGCCCGTATCGACGCTGACCGTGTGAAGGTTCAGGCTCAGGCCGAGATCGAACAGGAACTGAACAGTGTCAAAGACGCGCTGCGTGCCCAAGTGGGCTTGCTGGCAGTCGGCGGCGCCGAGAAGATCCTGGGTGCCACAATCGATCAAAACGCGCACGCAGAGCTGGTTAACCAACTGGCTGCTGAAATCTAAGCGAGGGCGATCATGGCAGAACTGACCACGTTGGCCCGACCTTACGCTAAGGCGGCCTTCGAGCACGCTCAGGCCCACCAGCAACTGGCCAATTGGTCAGCCATGCTCGGCCTGGCTGCAGCGGTGTCGGAAGACGACACCATGCAGCGCGTGCTCAAGGCCCCGCGACTGACGAGCGCAGAAAAGGCCGCCACGTTCATTGACGTGTGCGGCGACAAGTTTGATGCCAAGGCACAGAACTTCATCCACGTCGTTGCCGAAAACGACCGTCTCCCGCTGTTGCCGGAGATCGCCGCTCTGTTCGACCTGTACAAGGCCGAACAAGAGAAATCGGTAGACGTAGAAGTGACCAGTGCTTTTGCATTGAACCAAGAACAGCAAGACAAACTCGCCAAGGTTCTCAGTGCACGACTCAACCGGGAAGTGCGCCTGCAAGTTGCGGAGGACGCTGCCCTTATTGGTGGTGTCGTCATCCGCGCCGGCGACCTGGTTATCGATGGCTCGATTCGCGGCAAAATCGCGAAACTTGCCGAAGCATTGAAATCTTGAGTTTGAAGGGGCAGCAGAGCAATGCAGCAACTCAATCCTTCCGAAATAAGTGAAATTATCAAGGGCCGCATCGACAAGCTCGATGTGACCTCCCAAGCCCGTAACGAAGGCACTGTCGTCAGCGTATCTGACGGTATCGTGCGGATTCACGGTCTGGCCGACGTAATGTACGGCGAGATGATCGAGTTTCCGGGCGGCGTCTTCGGTATGGCCCTCAACCTGGAGCAAGACTCCGTAGGTGCCGTTGTATTGGGCGCATACCAGTCTCTGGCTGAAGGCATGAGCGCCAAGTGCACTGGCCGCATCCTGGAAGTTCCTGTTGGTAAGGAACTGCTGGGTCGCGTTGTCGACGCACTGGGTAACCCTGTTGACGGCAAAGGTCCACTGGGCAACACCGAGACCGACGCGGTCGAGAAAGTTGCTCCAGGCGTGATCTGGCGTAAGTCGGTAGACCAGCCTGTACAGACTGGCTACAAGGCTGTCGATGCCATGATCCCTGTCGGCCGTGGCCAGCGTGAGCTGATCATCGGTGACCGTCAGATCGGTAAAACCGCTCTGGCGATCGACGCGATCATCAACCAGAAGAACAGCGGCATTTTCTGCGTCTACGTAGCAATCGGTCAGAAACAATCGACCATCGCCAACGTTGTTCGTAAGCTGGAAGAAAACGGCGCCCTGGCCAACACGATCATCGTGGCTGCCAGTGCTTCGGAATCTCCTGCGCTGCAATTCCTGGCACCGTACTCCGGTTGCACCATGGGTGAATTCTTCCGCGACCGCGGTGAAGACGCGCTGATCGTTTATGACGATCTGTCCAAGCAAGCAGTGGCTTACCGCCAGATTTCCCTGCTGCTGCGCCGTCCACCAGGCCGTGAAGCTTACCCAGGCGACGTGTTCTATCTCCACTCCCGTCTGCTGGAGCGCGCATCCCGCGTTTCGGAAGAATACGTAGAGAAGTTCACCAACGGCGCAGTGACCGGCAAAACCGGTTCCCTGACTGCACTGCCGATCATCGAAACCCAGGCTGGCGACGTTTCCGCGTTCGTTCCGACCAACGTGATTTCCATCACCGACGGTCAGATCTTCCTGGAATCGGCCATGTTCAACTCGGGCATCCGCCCTGCAGTGAACGCCGGTGTTTCGGTATCCCGTGTGGGTGGTGCCGCTCAGACCAAGATCATCAAGAAGCTGTCCGGTGGCATCCGTACCGCTCTGGCTCAGTACCGTGAACTGGCGGCATTCGCCCAGTTCGCTTCTGACCTGGACGAAGCGACCCGTAAGCAACTTGAGCATGGTCAGCGCGTTACCGAGCTGATGAAGCAGAAGCAATACGCACCAATGTCGATCGCTGACATGGCGCTGTCGCTGTATGCCGCTGAGCGTGGGTTCCTGACTGACGTTGAAATCGCCAAGATCGGCAGCTTCGAGCAAGCGCTGATTGCTTTCTTCAACCGCGATCACGCCGATTTGATGGCGAAGATCAACGTGAAAGGTGACTTCAATGACGAAATCGACGCTGGCATGAAAGCCGGTATCGAGAAGTTCAAGGCCACCCAAACCTGGTAAGCCGCAGCGGGAGCCGCAAGGCTCCCGCTTGCTAACCTGATAGGTGTTACATGGCAGGCGCAAAAGAGATTCGCAGTAAGATTGCGAGCATCAAAAGCACGCAAAAGATTACCAGCGCCATGGAAAAAGTGGCGGTCAGCAAAATGCGCAAGGCACAAATGCGCATGGCTGCTAGCCGTCCTTATGCGGAGCGTATCCGCCAGGTAATTGGGCATCTGGCCAACGCCAACCCGGAATACCGCCACCCGTTCATGATCGACCGCGAAATCAAGCGTGTTGGTTATGTCGTAGTGAGCAGTGACCGTGGTCTGTGCGGCGGCTTGAACACCAACCTGTTCAAGGCCCTGGTCAAGGACATGGCGGTAAACCGCGAAAACGGCGTCGAGATCGATCTGTGTGTCGTTGGTAGCAAGGGTGCGGCCTTTTTCCGCAACTTCGGCGGTAACGTCGTTGCAGCTATCAGCCACCTGGGTGAAGAGCCGTCGATCAATGATCTGATCGGCAGCGTCAAGGTGATGCTGGATGCCTACCTGGACGGCCGTATTGACCGCCTGTCCGTGGTGTCCAACAAGTTCATCAACACCATGACGCAACAGCCTACCGTGGAGCAATTGATTCCACTGGTGGCAACCCCGGATCAAGACCTCAAGCACCACTGGGATTATCTGTACGAACCGGACGCCAAAGAGCTGCTAGACGGCTTGATGGTCCGTTACGTTGAGTCGCAGGTCTACCAGGCGGTGGTCGAGAACAACGCGGCTGAACAAGCTGCGCGGATGATCGCGATGAAGAACGCTACCGACAACGCCGGTGATTTGATCAGCGATTTGCAGCTGGTCTACAACAAGGCGCGTCAGGCTGCGATCACCCAAGAGATCTCGGAAATCGTCGGCGGCGCTGCCGCGGTTTAACGGTTCAAATATTCAGAGGATCCAGCTATGAGTAGCGGACGTATCGTTCAAATCATCGGCGCCGTTATCGACGTGGAATTTCCACGCGACAGCGTACCGAGCATCTACAACGCGCTGACTGTACAAAGCGCGGCCGGGACCACCCTGGAAGTTCAGCAGCAGCTGGGCGACGGCGTGGTTCGTACCATTGCGATGGGTTCCACCGAAGGCTTGAAGCGCGGTCTGGACGTTGTCGACTCTGGCGCAGCCATCTCCGTACCGGTCGGTAAAGCGACTCTGGGCCGGATCATGGACGTTCTGGGCAACCCGATCGACGAAGCAGGTCCAATCGACACCGACGAGCGCTGGGGCATTCACCGTCCAGCGCCTTCGTTCGCTGAACAAGCAGGCGGCAACGACCTGCTGGAAACCGGCATCAAGGTTATCGACCTGGTTTGCCCGTTTGCCAAAGGCGGTAAAGTCGGTCTGTTCGGTGGTGCCGGTGTAGGCAAAACCGTAAACATGATGGAACTGATCCGTAACATCGCCATCGAGCACAGCGGTTATTCCGTGTTCGCAGGTGTGGGTGAGCGTACTCGTGAGGGTAACGACTTCTACCACGAGATGAAGGATTCCAACGTTCTGGACAAAGTGGCACTGGTTTACGGTCAGATGAACGAGCCGCCGGGTAACCGTCTGCGCGTAGCACTGACCGGCCTGACCATGGCCGAGAAGTTCCGTGACGAAGGTAACGACGTTCTGCTGTTCGTCGACAACATCTATCGTTACACCCTGGCCGGTACTGAAGTATCCGCACTGCTGGGCCGTATGCCTTCGGCAGTAGGTTACCAGCCGACCCTGGCTGAAGAGATGGGCGTTCTGCAAGAACGTATCACTTCGACCAAGGAAGGTTCGATCACCTCGATCCAAGCGGTATACGTACCTGCGGACGACTTGACCGACCCGTCGCCAGCGACCACCTTCGCCCACTTGGACGCTACCGTCGTTCTGTCCCGTGACATCGCTTCCCTGGGTATCTACCCAGCGGTCGATCCACTCGACTCGACTTCGCGCCAGCTGGACCCGAACGTAATCGGCCAGGACCACTACGACACCGCTCGCGGCGTCCAGTACGTTCTGCAGCGTTACAAAGAACTGAAGGACATCATTGCGATCCTGGGTATGGACGAGCTGTCGGAAGCCGACAAGCAGTTGGTAAACCGTGCTCGTAAGATCCAGCGTTTCTTGTCGCAGCCGTTCTTCGTGGCTGAAGTCTTCACCGGTGCATCGGGTAAATACGTTTCCCTGAAAGACACCATTGCTGGCTTCAAAGGCATCCTCAACGGTGACTACGACCACCTGCCAGAACAAGCGTTCTACATGGTTGGCGGCATCGAAGAAGCGATCGAGAAAGCCAAGAAACTGTAATCCCGGCGCCCGGCAACGGGCGCTAATTTAGGTTGAGGCAATCAGATGGCTATGACAGTCCATTGCGATATCGTCAGCGCGGAAGGGGAAATCTTTTCCGGTCTGGTCGAGATGGTGATTGCGCACGGTGCACTGGGTGATCTTGGTATCGCTCTGGGTCACGCGCCGCTGATCACTAATCTGAAGCCAGGTCCGATCCGCCTGGTCAAGCAGGGCGGGGAAGAGGAGGTGTATTACATCTCCGGTGGTTTCCTCGAGGTTCAGCCGAACATGGTCAAGGTACTTGCCGACACCGTGCAACGTGCTGCCGACCTGGATGAAGCCTCCGCTCAGGAAGCCGTCAAGGCTGCCGAGAAGGCCTTGCATGAACGTGGCGCTGAATTCGATTACGGTTCCGCTGCCGCACGTCTGGCCGAGGCTGCAGCTCAGCTGCGCACCGTCCAGCAGATCCGCAAGAAGTTCGGCCACTAAGGCAGCGCTTGTTGTGTGATTGATTAAAAAGGGTAGCCTCGGCTACCCTTTTTTCTTTTCCGATTTTTACAACCTGGTCGCAGCCGCTGACCACCCAGGATTGGTAGCCAGTCATGTCTCTTGAAATCGTTATTCTCGCTGCTGGCCAAGGCACGCGCATGCGTTCCGCTTTGCCGAAAGTACTGCACCCGATTGCCGGCAACTCCATGCTCGGCCATGTTATCCACAGCGCCCGACAACTTGATCCACAGCGCATTCACGTGGTGATCGGCCATGGCGCCGATGCCGTGCGTGAGCGCCTGGCCGCTGACGATCTGAATTTCGTCCTTCAGGACAAACAACTGGGCACCGGTCACGCCGTGGCCCAGGCTGTACCCTTCATCAAAGCCGACACTGTGCTGGTTCTTTACGGTGATGTGCCTTTGATTGAAACAGAAACCCTGCAGCGCCTGCTCAAGCTTGTCGTGCCTGGGCAAATGGGCCTGCTCACTGTCGAACTGGACGACGCGACCGGTTACGGTCGAATTGTTCGCGACACTGATGGCAAGGTCTGCGCGATCGTCGAGCACAAGGACGCCACCGAAGCTCAACGTGGCATCAACGAAGGCAATACCGGCATCCTCGCAGTCCCGGCGGATCGCCTGGCTGACTGGACCAGTCGCCTGTCCAACAACAACGTGCAGGGCGAGTATTACCTGACCGACGTGATCGAAATGGCGGTCAGCGATGGTCTGGTGGTAGCGACCGAACAACCCCACGACGCGATGGAAGTGCAGGGCGCCAACGATCGTAAACAGCTTTCCGAACTTGAGCGTCACTATCAATTGCGCGCGGGTCTGCGCTTGATGGCCCAAGGCGTGACGCTGCGCGACCCGGCGCGTTTCGATGTGCGCGGTGAAGTCACGGTTGGCCGCGACGTGCTGATCGACATCAACGTGATCCTCGAAGGCAAGGTCGTCATTGAAGATGACGTGGTGATCGGCCCGAACTGCGTGATCAAGGACAGCACCCTGCGCAAAGGCGTGGTCATCAAGGCCAACAGCCACATCGAAGGTGCCATTCTCGGTGAAGGCAGCGATGCCGGCCCGTTCGCACGCCTGCGTCCAGGCACCGTGCTGGAAGCCCGCGCACATGTGGGTAACTTCGTCGAGTTGAAAAACGCACACCTGGGCGAAGGCGCCAAGGCCGGTCACCTGGCCTATTTGGGCGATGCCGAGATCGGCGCGCGCACCAACATTGGCGCCGGCACCATCACCTGCAACTACGATGGCGTGAACAAGTGGAAAACCGTGCTGGGTGCGGATGTGTTCATCGGTTCCAACAACTCGTTGGTAGCGCCTGTGGATATCCTGGACGGTGCAACCACGGCAGCCGGATCGACCATTACCTCGACTGTGGATAAATCCCAGTTGGCCATCGGGCGTGCTCGCCAGAAGAACATCGACGGCTGGAAGCGCCCGGAGAAGGTCAAGAAGAGCTGAGTTATCCACAACTCCCTTGTAGGAGCGAGCTTGCTCGCGATGAATTCGAGAGCGGCGCATTTTTCCAGAAGGAATACGTCATCGTTCACGCCCATCGCGAGCAAGCTCGCTCCTACAAGTTATCCACAGTTCTTTTTATCGCATGACGCTTGACGAAGTTTCGCCGATAGGTTTTGATTGCTTCCGTTATCTTTCGAAACGAAACTTACTAGCTCATGTCGAAGCGCAACACGCCTCAACGCCGCCACAACATCCTCGCCTTGCTCACCGAGCAGGGCGAAGTCAGTGTGGATGAGTTGGCCAAGCGTTTCGAAACGTCGGAAGTTACGATTCGCAAGGATCTGGCGGCACTTGAAAGCAATGGGCTGTTGCTGCGTCGTTATGGCGGAGCGATCACCATGCCTCAGGAGCTGGTGGCCGATCTTGGCCAGCCGGTTTCCAAGTACAAACAAGCCATCGCCCGTGCCGCCGTTGCGCGGATTCGCGAGCATGCGCGCATCATTATCGACAGTGGCAGTACCACCGCCTCGATGATCCCGGAACTCGGCCAGCAACCCGGCCTGGTGGTGATGACCAACTCGCTGCATGTCGCCAATGCCCTGAGCGAACTTGAGCACGAACCGGTGCTGTTGATGACCGGTGGCACCTGGGACCCGCATTCCGAGTCCTTTCAGGGGCAGGTGGCCGAGCAGGTACTACGCTCCTACGATTTCGACCAGCTGTTCATCGGTGCCGATGGCATCGATCTGGTCCGCGGTACAACCACCTTCAACGAACTGCTCGGGCTGAGCCGGGTCATGGCCGAAGTCGCCCGTGAAGTGGTCGTGATGGTGGAGGCCGACAAGATCGGCCGCAAGATTCCCAATCTGGAGCTGCCCTGGAGCAGTGTCCATACCCTTATTACCGATGAACGCCTGCCGCTTGAGGCTCGCGATCAGATTCAGGCCCGCGGCATCACTTTGATATGCGCGGCTGTCAGTCAGGAGAAATAGCATGTGTGGAATTGTCGGCGCAGTCGCAGAACGTAACATCACCGCCATCCTCGTCGAAGGCCTCAAGCGCCTTGAATACCGTGGGTACGACAGCGCTGGCGTGGCGGTCTACACCAACGATGAAAAACTCGAGCGCATGCGTCGTCCGGGCAAGGTCAGCGAGCTGGAACAGGCTCTGACCACCGAACCGCTGGTCGGTCGACTGGGTATCGCCCACACCCGCTGGGCCACTCACGGTGCGCCGTGCGAGCGCAATGCCCACCCGCATTTCTCCGGTGACCTGGCGGTGGTGCACAACGGCATCATCGAAAACCACGAAGCCCTGCGTGAACAACTCAAGGCCCTGGGTTATGTGTTCACCTCGGACACCGACACCGAAGTCATCGCTCACCTGCTGAACCACAAACTTAAGGATCTGAGCGACCTGACCGTGGCCCTGAAGGCGACCGTCAAAGAGCTGCACGGTGCCTACGGTCTGGCGGTCATCAGTGCAAAGCAACCGGATCGCCTGGTCGCAGCCCGCAGCGGCAGCCCGCTGGTGATCGGCCTGGGCCTGGGGGAAAACTTCCTCGCGTCCGACCAATTGGCCCTGCGTCAGGTCACCGACCGCTTCATGTACCTGGAAGAAGGCGACATCGCCGAAATCCGCCGCGACAGCGTGCAGATCTGGGACGTTGACGGCCAGGCTGTCGAGCGCGAAGCCGTGCAGTATCGCGATGGCGCCGAAGCCGCTGATAAAGGTGAATTCCGCCACTTCATGCTCAAGGAAATCCACGAGCAACCGTCCGTGGTGCAGCGCACCCTGGAAGGTCGCCTGAGCCAGAACCAGGTACTGGTACAGGCATTCGGTCCACAGGCTGCCGAGTTGTTCGCCAAAGTGCGCAACGTACAGATCGTCGCGTGCGGCACCAGCTACCACGCCGGCATGGTCGCGCGTTACTGGCTCGAAGAGCTGGCCGGCATCCCTTGCCAGGTCGAAGTTGCCAGCGAATTCCGCTACCGCAAGGTGGTGGTGCAGCCGGACACCTTGTTCGTGACCATCTCCCAGTCCGGCGAAACCGCCGACACCCTGGCCGCGCTGCGCAACGCCAAGGAACTGGGCTTCCTCGCCAGCCTGGCGATCTGCAACGTCGGCATCAGCTCGCTGGTGCGTGAATCCGATCTGACCCTGCTGACCCAGGCCGGCCGTGAAATCGGTGTGGCTTCGACCAAAGCCTTCACCACGCAATTGGTTGGCCTGTTGTTGCTGACACTGTCCCTGGGCCAGGTTCGTGGTACCTTGGCCAAAGGCGTCGAAGCAACGCTGGTCGAAGAACTGCGTCGCTTGCCAACCCGTCTGGGCGAAGCGCTGGCCATGGACAGCACCGTGGAAAAAATCTCCGAGCTGTTCGCCGAGAAGAACCACACCCTGTTCCTCGGCCGTGGCGCGCAGTTCCCGGTAGCGATGGAAGGGGCACTCAAGCTCAAGGAAATCTCCTACATCCACGCTGAAGCCTATCCGGCCGGCGAGCTGAAACACGGCCCGTTGGCGCTTGTGGATAACGACATGCCCGTGGTGACCGTGGCGCCGAACAACGAACTGCTGGAGAAGTTGAAATCCAACCTCCAGGAAGTCCGCGCCCGTGGTGGCCAGTTGATCGTCTTCGCAGACGAGAAGGCCGGCATGACCAACGGTGAAGGCACGCACGTGGTGCACATGCCGCACATTCACGACATCCTGTCGCCGATCCTCTACACCATCCCGCTGCAGCTGCTGTCGTACTACGTTGCCGTGCTCAAAGGCACCGACGTTGACCAGCCGCGCAACCTGGCGAAATCGGTTACTGTGGAATAAGTTATCCACAGGTGAAAGAAACCTGGATTCGGACAATTGATTTTGACAACAGACAAAACATTCTGACGCCAAATAGTAGATTTTGAAAAATGCCAAAGGCCCCTGATTTCAGGGGTTTTTTTTATGTCCTCCACCACATGTCCAATTTTGTCTGTGATCTTGGTAGGGAATTAGTCTGGTATTGGTGCTCAGACTTATTCACAGCTTTGATATTTTCCTATTGCTGCTGTACGTCGAGGCACGTTACTGCGTAAACGCTTTAGGGTATTTGACCAGATAGGCATCATTGAGCTGCGTATCCCGGGAACGCATGAAAGTCGTGAAATCGGGTACCAGAAAGACCAGCAAAGACAAGAGTAGAACCAATGCGCCCAGCAGCGTGATTGTCAATTCGACTCCTATATAAGCGATCAGGGAGGGCATCGCGAAACTGCCCAAGGGGCTGGCCGCCGCAGACAGAAATGAAACTATGGCTAGAACCCTGTTGCGATGGGGCTTTGGCGTCGCCAACAACCTCACAGCAGAGGTGGGAATATTGATTAACATCAGGCCGACGCCTCCGCAGAAAAAGGCTACGGGTATGAAGAACGACGATGAAACAGTCCCAACCACCACGAGGTTGCTTCCCAGTAGTGCAAAACCTGTAGACACGCACATGTCACGAGGTAACCGGGTGGATAACCATCCGATGATTTTGTAACTCCCCGCCAAAATGCCCAGCCCGAAGCACGAATCCAGAAGACCAATATAAGTGACCGGATACTGGATGACGTCCTTTACGTACAGTGGGATCAAGATAGTAAAAAATGGAAACAGTGCGAAATTGATCAGCATCGCAATGATGGCCAGATAAAATTCGACTTTCACGCCATAAACCACTTTGAAGCCTGAAAAGGTCATGCTGAAACCACTTGCACGTGGTGCTATTTCGCATGAGTCAACTGCACCGATATGGCTCGGGATGGTTGCAATCAATGCCCCAGCGATGAGAATTGCAAAAAAATCGGTGACAAAGGCCATAGTGATACCGACCCCGTAAATCAACCCACTGGCCAGTACCGGTCCCAGAAGAATAGAAAAAGACGACATCACACTTTTAGTCCGAAAGGCCAAGGAGACTTTATCGTCGTCTGCAAACAAAGGAATGATGGACGCCTGGAGAGGGTCGCGAACGCCGATGATCGCACTGCTGAGCATCATCAGCGCGCCAACCGCCCAAGGGTTGAAAGACTCCGTGATGGACAGCACCGCCATCAATAACGCAGTCAGAAGGCTGATCCATGAGGTCAGTTTGATGATGAGGATTTTGTTGTACTTGTCGCCCAGCCATCCCAGCAGGAGTTTGGCTAACACTTCCGCCGCGATGGAACAGGCAATCATGTTGGCGAAGTAGGTCGCAGAGCCTGTTACCTGCAGGGCCCACCAGGCCACCGCCAGTTGATTGCACCGTCCACCCAGAGTGATCAGCAAAAAGCTGAATTGTAGTTTCAGCAGGCGCCGGTCGATATCGGGAAGACCCCAAGTAATACCTGAAAAATTTCCATTCATGAATGTATCTTTGATTCAGATAGGAGCGACTGCACAAGCAGAATGCTCAAGCATCTTTTTTTTACGGATGCAGCCTTCACCGACTTGAGAGTTTTCTTACAGTAACTGGATGGGCCCGAGGAATGTGAGGGGGACTTTTTCTAGCATGTTCAAGACGCTTTCCTGTTTCGTGCCGTGTTATTAACCGGGCTGACCCTCTTCAGGTATCGGCTTGGCGACATGGCGCCGCCGCCGCCGCGTATCCAGCAAATGCACCATCACACAGGCGTACAAGGTCACCAGAATGAACAACCCCATGCGGATGGCAAAGGCGGTGTAGACATCCTTCCCCGCTGCGCTGTCCTGCACCGATTGGCCGAGCAGGATGATCAGGGTCGCCAGGCTGTTGAGCCAGAAGCTCGGTGGTTGTCGGGTCTGGGCCAGGCCGTAGAGTTTTCTGGCGCCCAGCAGGCCGAACAGCAACATCCACAGAAAGAACATCCACAGGTTGACGAACAGGCTCAGCGCGCACCAGAACAGGATCGCCATCAGGCCGCCGAGCAGGGTCGAGCCGAGCAATTCCTGGCCGGCGTTGCGGGCGCTGGTTGCGCAGCTTTGTTGGCCGAGGCTGACGGCTTTCATAATGATCGGCAGGTAGCTGGCCGGGTCGACCATGGCCAGCAGGAACGTTGGCAGCACCACCAGCGTGGCACGAAGGGCCAGCCAACTGCTTTCGGTGGGAGACAGGCTAGGGGCAGGTTTGGCTGGTGGGGCGCTGGCGGGGTCGGGGAATAGCCAATGGCTGATGGTCAGTGTCGTGACGGCCAGGAACAGTCCCTTGACCAGGGCCACGATCACCTCCAGTGCCAGGGCGAATTCAGCGGTTCCGGCCGCACTGATCAAGGTCAGGCCCACCACCAGGAACGTCGCCACCAATGGGTTGCCGCCGCGCAGGCCGTAACCAAATGCCATGAACAGGCACAGTCCGACCAGCAGTACGCCACTGAGCGGGTAGTAACGCAGCAGGGGAATGAGCAGCAGGCCGGTCCCGGTGGTCAGCATAAGGATCAGGATCAGGCCCAGGCTGGCCTTGAACGGTAATGGCCGGTTCATCGCTGCCAGCATCATCAGCGCCAGCATCGGCGCGAGGAACGGGATGGGGAGAGCCAGACCGAAGCTCGCTGCCAGGCACAGCGCGGTACCGAAGCTCAGGCGCAGGGCGCGCTGAACCCGGGCCGGGCGCTCAATACGCATAGGACATCCAGCTCATCACGCGCAGGAACAGGCGGCCCAGGATATTCAGCGGGTTGCCTTCACTCGGGAACGCCATGACTTCGGCCTGGCCGCCGGAGCGGATGCCTTGCGGACTGGTCAGCTCACCGGGTTCGAACTCGATGATGACCGGAAAGCGCTGGGCAGGGCGTAGCCAATCGCGGCTGTTCTCCACTTTCGGCAGGCTGCCCGGCTGGGTGGTCTGGCCGATATCGACGCCATAGCCGACGCTGCGCACATGGCCTTGGTAAATTTTCCCTGGCAGGGCGTCGAGGACGATGGACACCGGCGTCCCGGGCTGGACACTGCCCAGGTTGTTTTCGGTCATGTCGGCGCTGATCCACACGTCGTGGATGGCAATCAGGGTCATCACCGGAGCACCGGCGGCGGCGAACTGGCCGACATCGGTGCGCAGATCGGTGATCAGGCCGGCCGAGCGCGCGTGGACCTTGGTATTGCTCAAGTCCAGCTCGGCTTTTTCAAGGTTGCTGGCGGCGCTGAGCAACTGGGCGTTTTCGTCTTCGTTACCGCCCTGTGTTTCCCGCGCACGTTGTACTTCAGCCTTGGCCGCGGCGACCTGGCTGATGGATTCTTGCACGGTGGCGCGGGATATCTCCAGGCGTCGCAGCGAGATGGTGCCCGGGTCTTCGCGGTACAGGCGCTCAAGCCGCTGGATGTCCTGGCGTGCCTTGAGCTCGTTGGCCTGGGCGGCGCGCAGGGAAGCTTGCTTGGAGTCGATGCCGGCGGTGTTGGCGCCCACCTGGCGCCGGGTCGATTCAAGGTCGGCGCGGGCGCGATCGACGGCGATCTGGTACTGCTCCGGGTTGACTTCAAACAGCAGTTCGCCGGCCTTCACGTCCTGGTTGTTGCGTATATGCACCTTGGTCACCCGGCCGGATACCTCGGCCGCCACCGGCACAATGAAGGCCTGCACCCGTGCCTGTTGCGTGTAGGGCGTATAACGGTCGGCCATCAGGTACCAGACCAGGCTCAGGATGATCAGCAGCACCACCCAGTTGATCGCTTTTCTGGCCGGGTCGGCGGTGGGGGCCGAGGCGTTCTCGGCGGCCGGTTGTTGGCTGTCAGTCATGGGCACTTTCCTTCGGTTCGTCGAGCAGATCGCCCCAATCGGTCCGTTCTTGCATTTGTTTGCGGGTGGCCGGGTCGACGATCGGCTGGTCGCTGTACCAGCCACCGCCCAGGGCCTTGTACAGGGCGATCAGGCTGTTGACCGCGGTGCCACGGTTGACCAGGTAGATATCCTGTTGGGCAAACAGGGCCCGCTGGGCATCCAGCACGCGCTGGAAATCCGAATAGCCTTCGCGGTATTGGGCATTGGCCAGGGTCACCGAACGTTCGGCGGCTACCGAGGCTTCGCTGAGGATCCGGTCGCGCTCCAGCGCCTTGATCAGGCCGGTCGCGGCATCGTCGGCCTCGCGCGCCGCCTGGCGCACGCTGTCCTGGTAGATAACGATCAGCTGTTGCAAGCGGGCATCCTGCACGCGGACGTTGTTGGTGATCCGGCCGTGGTCGAAGATGTCCCAGCGCAGGCTGGGACCGGCCACGAAGTCGAGGGTATTGGGCGCGGCGTTGAGCGAGCTGGCGGACCAGACGATGCTGCCCAGCAGGCTGATGGAGGGGTACAGGTCAGTCTCGGCCACACCGATCAATGCCGACTGCGCCGCCACTTGCAGCTCGGCAGCGCGAACATCGGGGCGCCGTACCAGCAGGTTGGCCGGCACATCCTGCAAAACCGCAGTATCGAGCAGCGGCACTAAACCAGTGTTGCGATTGAGGTCAGGGATCGAGCCGGGTGGCTGGCCGATCAGGGTGGACAACGCATTGCGCAAGCTCGCCACCTGGCTCTCGAAATCCGGGATGGTGCTCAGGGTGCCCAGGTACTGGGTCTTGGCTTGTTGCAGATCGAGTTCGGCTTCGGCGCCGCTGTTGAACAGGCGCTCGGTGATCTCGTAGCTGCGTTTTTGCAATTTTGCGTTACTGCGGGCGATGGCCAGGCGCGCCTCGGCGGTGCGCAAGGCGTAGTAGTTTTGCGCCAGCTGCGCGTGCAACAGCACCAAGGCATTTTCGTAGTTGGCCTGGGCGGCAAACCAGGACGCGTCCGCCGACTCGATGGCACGGCTGAAACGCCCCCAGAAATCCAGCTCCCAGCCGATATCGAAGCCGACGCTGTGTTGCCAGAAATTCGTGTCCTGAGGGTTGGCGCCGCCCGATTGCCGGCGGTTCAAGTACAGGCTGTCAGCGCTGGCCTGCTGCAATTGCGGGTAGCGGCCGGCCAGTGCGATGCCCAATTGTGCGCGGGACTCCATGACCCGCAGGCCAGCGACGTGCAGGTCAGGGTTGTGGGCATCGGCTTCGGCCATCAAATGGTCCAGTACCGGGTCGTTGAACACGCGCCACCATTGGCGGCTGTCAGGTTGCGCGTGTTGTCGGCCGGCGATCTCCAGGGCCGGACTGTTCCAGTGGTCGACCCATGGCTGGGCCGGCGACTGGAAATCCGGACCCAGTTGCACGCAGCCCCCCAGGACGACGGTGCCACAGAGCAGAAGCCGGCTGATGCGAGCAGGGCGAGGCATCAAGCGCAAACTCCTCAGAGGGGACGCTGATCGTTCATTGCCTCGATTTGCGGTGTCTCGTTCAACGCCTCGAGATGTGGTGTCTCGCTCAATATCTCGGCAGACGGTTGATCCTGGACCCACTGCCAGAACAGTTGGTAGCCCACCGCCAGTGCAACCGGCCCGATGAACAAACCAATGAAGCCGCCACTCACCATGCCGCCCAGGGCGCCAATCAGAATCACCGGCATGGGCACATCGACGCCGCGGCCAAGCATCAACGGTTTGAGGACGTTGTCGGCCATCCCGGCAATCAGGCTGTAGATGCCAAAAATAACAGTGGCCAGGCTGGTGCCTTCAGTGGCGAAGACATAAGCGATCACCGGAAGCGTCACCAGCAGCACGGGCAACTGCATGATCCCCATCAACAGCGCCACCATGGCCAGCAGGCCGGCACCGGGGACGCCCATGAGCACGAAGCCCACACCGACCAGCAACATCTGAATGAACGCGATACCCACCACACCCTGGGCAACTGCGCGGATTGTGGCAGTGCACAGCTCGGTGATGCGCGGGCCACGTTCTGGCCCGGAAAGGCGCGAGGTGATGGCCAGGGCACTTCTTTCGCCGTTTTCGCCGTAGGCCATGAGCACGCCGGCAATGATCAGGGCGCCGATGAACAACAGAAAGCCCACGCCAACGTCAGCCATTTTGCCCAACAAGGTCAGGCCGACGGACTTGATATAGGGCATCACCTTCATCAGCACGCTGCTCATGTCGGTGGCAGCCTGCATCCAGTAGCCGTAGAGCGGCTTGCCAATGAGCGGCAGGGAAGCGATTTTTTCGCTGGGGAGTGGAATCTGCAACGTATCGGACTTGAGGACCGCCAGGGTGCCCTGGATCGATTCACTGATCGAGGTGCCCAGCAGGTAGATCGGCACCATCAGCAAGGCCAGGGAGACCACCACGATCAGGGTGGCGGCACGACCGTCCTTGTTGACCAGTTTGCGCTTGATGAGCCCATGCAGTGGATACAGGGTGATGGCCAGAATCATTGCCCAGAGCATAAGGTTGAGGAACGGGTGGAAGATCTGGAAGCAGAACAGTACCAGCACCGCAATCAGCCCGGCGCGAATCAGTACGTCGAGCAAACCACCGGTCAGTGCTCTAGCGGAAATGTTAGTGCGCAACATTGTCGAACTCCTTGCTGTGTCACACAGGTTAGCCAGCCAGTGAAGTTGCACTTCCCCTACTAAGCGAATCCTCAAAGAAGGACAGGCACGCAAGCGTTAACAACCCGATAACGCTCTAATTCAACTAGGGAAAATTTCAACGTGGTACCTATCAAAAATCCAATAGGTAACAGGGTGGTTTGTAGTATAGGAGCAGTCGTATATTCCGCCTGTTTATACAGCGCGCAATTGTGCTGCCGTTGAGGGTGCCCGCCGCTGAGCCTTTACCACGCGATGGTTTTGACCCAGTGCGAATGGCTTGTTCTGCTGTCAGATATTAGCCATTGCGGCCGGCGGGTCCGGATAATTACGAACTGGAACACCTGTCGCAAGATAATAATCCTCATTAATTATCAATAATCTCCGGGGGGCTTTTTCGTGAGTCCGTCGGTGTGAGGCAGGTTGTAGTACCGTTCATTCAAGAGACAGGGCGAGCCATAAATAACCTGTGGCGAGGGAGCTTGCTCCCGTCGGGGCGCGAAGCGACCCCAAAAATGGAACGGCTCTGCAGTTCAGCGGGAGCAAGCTCCCTCGCCACGGAAAGCGTTTGCGTCTTGCGACTTTAATTTATCCGAAAGAAGGACATGCCCATGGACCGCTTCCAGGAAATGCAGGTCTTCGCTGCCGTCGCCCAGGAACAGGGTTTTTCGGCGGCGGCGCGGCGTTTGGGCCTGTCGGCGGCCAGTGTTACCCGGGCAGTGGCGGCGCTGGAGCAGCGTATTGGCACGCAGTTGCTTACGCGGACCACGCGCAGCGTGCATTTGAGCGAGGCCGGTCAGCGCTATCTGGAGGACTGTCGGAGAATTCTCGCCGAGGTGCAGGAAGCCGAGGATTCGGCAGCGGGCAGCCATATCCATCCTCGTGGGCAACTGACCATCACCGCACCGGTTTTGTTTGGCGAGCTGTTTGTCACGCCGCTGATGGTCAGCTACCTGACGCAATACCCCGAGGTCTGCATCAATGCGCTGCTGGTCGACCGGGTGGTGAGCGTGGTCGAGGAAGGCGTCGATGTGGCCATTCGCATCGGCGAGTTGCCCGACAGCAATCAGCATGCGATCCGCGTGGGTGAGGTACGGCGGGTGATCTGCGCATCGCCACAGTATCTGGCCAGCCATGGTCGGCCCAGGCATCCACAGGAACTGGCTCAGGCGCCGATAATCGCGACCTCTGCTATCGGCCAGCTCAGGAGTTGGCCATTCATTGAGGACGGTGAAACCTTGAGTGTCCGGGCCGAGCCGCGACTGGTGGTGACCGCGAATCAGGCCGCCATTACGGCAGCTTGCCTTGGGTTGGGCTTCACGCGGGTGCTGTCTTATCAAGTGGCGAGCAAGGTGGCCGCCGGTGAGTTGGAGATCATTCTGGCCGACTTCGAACTGCCGCCGTTGCCCATCCATGTGGTCTACCAGGGCGGGCGCAAGGCACCGGCCCGGGTGCGCAGTTTTGTTGATTTCGCGGTGAAGACGCTGCGCGAGCATCCCGCGCTCGAGGGTTGAACTATTTCACCCACTGAAATAATGGATTGCGTTTGCTGGTGATTCTGTTGTTTTGGTTGTCGGTGGAAGATACGACCCATCGGCGCTGGTCACTCCTGAGCAGCACCACTGACCCAAGGTGTCGACCATGCAAGCGATCAAACTCTACAACTTCCCACGTTCCGGCCACGCTCATCGCGTCGAGTTGATGCTGTCCCTGCTGAAATTGCCGACCGAATTGATCTTCGTTGACCTCGCCAAGGGCGAACACAAGCAGCCGGCGTTCCTGGCGCTCAATGCGTTCGGTCAGGTGCCGGTGATTGATGACCAGGGCGTGGTGTTGGCCGACTCCAACGCGATTCTGGTTTATCTGGCGCAAAAGTACGGCAACGGCCGCTGGCTGCCGGCTGATCCGGTGGGGGCGGCCAAGGTTCAGCGCTGGTTGTCGGCGGCTGCGGGCCCGATTGCCTTCGGCCCTGCCCGGGCAAGATTGATCACCGTGTTTGGCGCGCCTTACAACGCTGACGACGTGATTGCCTACGCCCATTCCGTGCTCAAAGTGATCGATCACGAATTGGCCAGTACGCCCTATCTGGCAGGCACTGAACCGACGATTGCCGACGTCGCCGCCTACAGTTACATCGCCCATGCGCCCGAGGGCAATGTGTCGCTGGACGAGTACGCCAATATTCGCGCCTGGCTGTCCCGCATTGAAGCCCTGCCAGGTTTTGTCGGCATGCCGCGCACGGTCGCCGGTCTGCAAAAAACTGCCTGATGCTGGCGGCCCGGAGTTGCCGGGCCGCCCCGTTCTGCGCCACTGGCGCAGGGGAGAAACCCTATGGACCGTTCACCCTGGCATGCCGGCGAGAAACAACTGCAGGCGCATGTGGGCGTTGCCGAGCGCATGGAGGTGTTCGGTCGCAAGGTGATTCGCAGCGAGATGCCGGACCAGCACCGCACGTTCTATCAGCAATTGCCGTTCATGCTGTACGGGGCGGTGGATGCCGACGGTCATCCTTGGGCCAGCATCCTTGAAGGCCAGCCCGGTTTCGCCCACTCACCAGAACCTGGCCTGCTGCAATTTCGCAGCTTGCCTGCCCTTGATGATCCAGCGCAGTTGCACGACGACTCGGCCATCGGCCTGTTGGGCATCGAGTTGCATACCCGCCGTCGCAACCGCATCAATGGCCATGTCCGCGCCATGACGGCGGAGGGGTTCGCGGTGACGGTGGATCAGTCCTTCGGCAATTGCCCGCAGTACATTCAGTTGCGCCAGTTTCGCTCGGTGCCGCTGAGCGATCCTTCGACGCGTGCCGCCCGACATTTCAGCGAACTGGATGACGCGGCCAAGGCCATGATCGCCGAGGCGGACACGTTCTTCGTTGCCAGTTATGTAGATGTCGACGGTGAGCGTTCGGTGGATGTGTCTCACCGTGGCGGCCAGGCCGGTTTCGTACAAGTGGAAGGCAATCGCCTGACCATTCCGGACTTCGCCGGCAACCTGCATTTCAACACCTTGGGCAACTTGCTGCTCAATCCCCGGGCCGGATTGTTGTTCATCGACTTCAATACCGGTGATTTGCTGCAGCTCAGCGGGCGCACCGAAATCATTCTGGAGGGCCCTCAGATCGACGCGTTCCAGGGCGCCGAGCGTCTGTGGACAATCGATGTCGAGCACGTCGTACGTCGCCCGGCCGCGCTGGCATTGCGCTGGCGCTTCGACGGCGTGTCGCCCACCAGTTTGCTCACCGGCACATGGGAGCAGGCCCAGGCGCGTTTGCAGGCCAAAGCCTTGGGCGATCAATGGCGACCGTTGCGGGTGGCGCGGATTGAAGCGCAAAGCCACAACATTCGCTCGATTTACCTGGAGCCCGCTGATGGAGCCGGGTTGCCACTGTTTCAGGCCGGGCAGCATTTGCCCCTGCGCTTCGACATTGACGGTGAAGTGCACATCCGCACGTACAGTTTATCGAGCGCACCGTCCGATGATTTTTTCCGCATCAGCGTGAAGCGTGACGGGCGGGTGTCGACGCATTTGCATGAGCAGATTCGTGTCGGCGATCTGCTGGAGGCGCGAGCGCCGCAAGGGCATTTCACCGTGGTGCCCCACGAGCGTCGGCCATTGGTGTTGCTGGCAGCCGGGGTGGGCATCACGCCGCTGTTGTCGATGGTGCGGGAGGTGGTTTACCAGGGGCTGCGCACCCGCCGTATCCGCCCGACTTTGTTTATCCAGAGTTCGCGCACGTTGGCCGACCAGCCGTTTCGCCAGGAACTGGACCGCTTGCTCGAAGTTGCCGGTGACGCGGTGCGGGTGGTGCGTTTGCTCAGCCAACCGGAAGCCGAGGCGATGCAAGGAGAGGACTTCGACCTTCAGGGCCGGATCGACGTCGCGCTGCTCAAGGATCTGCTGACCGTCGAGGACTACGACCAGCTGGACTTTGTCGTCTGTGGCCCGGGGAGTTTTACCCAGGCGCTGTACGACGGCTTGCGCGAACTGGACATTCGCGATTCGCGGATTCACGCCGAAACCTTCGGCCCGTCGACCTTGCGTCGACGTCCGGATCCCGATGCCGTGGTCATCGAACAACCGCCAGCCGCCACCACGTCCGTGCCCGTGGTGTTCCAGCGCTCGGCCAAGGAAGCGCGCTGGCAGCCGGAGGGCGGCAGTTTGCTGGAGTTGGCGGAAAGCCGTGGCCTGCGCCCTGAGTTCAGTTGTCGCGGCGGCTCCTGCGGCACCTGCAAGACGCGCTTGATCAGCGGCCAGGTGCATTACCCGTTGCCGCCAGCGGAGGTGCCGGATGACGGACAGGTGCTGATTTGCTGTGCGATTCCGGCGCAGGGAGCGCAGCCGCTGGTGCTCGATATCTGAAGGAAGATTGCAGGCCAACATTGCCCGCCGGTCGACGGCTGGGTAGGGTGGGGAGCCCAGGACCCTGTGGGAGCGGGCTTGCTCGCGAAAGCAATGTGTCAGCAACGTTGATGTCGACTGACACGACGCCTTCGCGAGCAAGCCCGCTCTCACAGGGTTTGTGGTAAAGCCTTTACTGCATTTCAGGAACAAGCGTTTCCATGGTTTTTTTCATTCGTTCCATTGTCTTGTTGATGGCGCTGGCGCTGACCGCCGGTTGCGAAAAACAGGAAGCACCGCCGCTGGATCAGCAACTTTACGTCTGGCAGCGGCAGTGGACGCCGGCCCACGACGCGGCCCTCAGCGACAGCCGTGCAGATTTTTCGACGTTGCGGGTACTGGCCTTGCAGGCCTTCCCCAACGCCGGCTGGAATCGGGCCCGGATTGACCTGGCACTGCTCACACGCGACGGCCGGCCGGTGATTGCGGTGGTGCGCCTGGACGGGCAGCTCAAGTCGCTGGATCAGGAAGAGGTCACCGCGCAAATCCGCCAAGTGATCAGCGATTGGCAGAAACAGGGGGTGAACCTCGCCGGGGTGGAAATCGACCACGATGCGGGTAATGCCCGGCTACCGGCGTACCGCGAATTTCTCGCGCATTTGCGCGAAGCGTTGCCGACTTCGTTGCCGTTGAGCATCACCGCGTTGCCGTCCTGGCTCGACAGTCGCGAACTGCCGGCGCTGTTATCCACAGTCGACAGCAGCGTGTTGCAGGTGCACGCCGTGAGCGATCCGCGTCGGGGCTTGTTCGATGCCGATCAGGCCCGGCAATGGGCAAAGGCCTGGAGCCGTATCACGACGAAGCCTTTCTATCTGGCGCTGCCGGCCTACGGCGTGGCATTGCTGCCGTCGGCGGATGGCGCGCCGATCGTGGAAAGCGAAGTCACGCTGGAGCGCGAAGGCCTGCGCCGGGAATTACTCGCCGATCCGCAGTCATTGCGCACTCTCGGCACCGAGCTGCGCGCCGATCCACCGAAACATCTGGCGGGCCTGATCTGGTTTCGCCTGCCATTGGCCAACGACCGTCGCGCCTGGAGCTTGACCACCTTGCGCGCGGTGGCGCGGGGTGATGTCCTCGACAGTCAATTACAACTGAAACTATCGGCCGACGATGGCCTCTATGACATCGGCATCAGCAACCAGGGCAATCTCGACCGCGCCTGGCCCGAACGCCTGACCCTCGCGGTCAGCGGCTGTGAAGGGGCCGATGCCTTGGCCGGTTACGCGTTGCAACAGAGCCCGGATCTGCTTACCTTCACCCGCCTGCGTGATGGCCGACTACCGGCTGGCGGGCAGCGTGCCATTGGTTGGGCTCGCTGCGCACACATTGATCAAGGAGGTTCGAATGTTCACCCGTAACTGGCCGCGTCATTTGCTTTGCCTGAGCCTCAGCCTGCCGCTGGGTTCGGCGCTGGCCTGCGGCCCGGACTTCCCCATGCGCCTGCTGGATAACCGTGGCCAGTCGCTGGCGGAACTGCCCGAGGGCAACTTCAGCTTCGAAGTCAGCCGCCTCGGCCACGCCATCAACGGCTTGAAGAACGTCACCGCTGGCGCCGACTACAGCGATGAGCCCGACCTTGTAACGCTGCGGGATCAGGCTGAGCAGGCCGGACTTTCCGCTGAGCAACAGGTGTTGGTGAAACACCTGCGCAGCCTGACGGATGCCCGTCAGGTTGAAACCGAAGGCGCGCAACTGGCGCCCGAGCTCAGGTTGTACCTGGCCGGTGCCGTGGCATTTGGCGCGGGTGATCCTGCCTTGGCCGCCGGGTATTTCAAGAAAGTGCTGGCGTTGCCCGCTGAGCAACGGGCCTCGCGCAGCACCTGGGCGGCTTACTCGCTGGGGCGCGCGTTGTTCGCCATGAGCGCTGAAGCCAATGCAGCCCCGGATCTGCTCGAACAATCTGCCAAGGCTTTTGAGCAAACCCGGCAACTGAGCATCGACGGCTTCAGCGACCCGCTGGAACTGGGTGTTGCCAGCCTCGGCGAAGAAGCTCGTGTGGTGCGCACCGCTGGCGACTGGAACCGCGCCATCGAGCTGTACGCCACGCAAAATCTGCACGGCTCCGTGGTGGGCTACGAATCGCTGAAGTTGTTGATGGCGGACCTGATGACGCTGCCGGAGGATCAAGTGGCCGAATTGCTCAAGGGCCAGCCCGTGCAGCAGTTGGTGACGGCATCGCTGATCAGCCGCTTGGGCTGGTCGTTCGGTGATCAACCCGCCAACGAACAAAAAATGATCAAGCTCCTGCAAAACAGCACCCGTGGCAGTCTCGAAAACGCCGACCGCCTGGCAGCGATGAATTATCAACAGGGTGATTACGCCAGCGCCAAGGCCTTCCTCGAACATGCCGGCGATGGCGGTTTGGCCTGGTGGCTGCGGGCAAAACTGGCAGTGCGCGAGGGCGATAAAAAGGCAGCCGCCGCAGCCTACGCCAAAGCGGCCCAGGCCTTCCCGCAGAACGAATCCTGGGGCGAGCGCCGGACCCCGGACTACGATTACGAAACGCTCCAGCCCAAATGCCGGGTCGAGGGTGAAAGTGCGATCCTGGCGTTGCAACGCGGGGATTACCTGCAAGCCTTCGATCAGTTGTATCGCAGCCAAAGCATTTACTGGTTCGACGCCGCCACCGTTGCCGAGCGCGTGTTGACCCTCGAAGAACTCAAGCACTACGTCGACACACAAGTGCCAGCCCCGCCAGCGCTTACCCAGCAGGACCGCGACAACTACGTGCCCTTGCCGGTAGCGGCGAGCCTGCGCAATCTGCTGGGCCGGCGTTTGTTGCGCGAGGGGCATTACGAGGAGGCACCGGCATACTTCGATAATGACGGCTTGAGACACAAGGCGAAATTGTATGGCGAGCAACGTCTGGCGGCTGATTCAGCCTGGTGGCCAACCCGTCGCGCCGCTGCGCTGTTCAATGCGGCCTGGACGGCGCGCGAGTGGGGCATGGACATTCTGGGCTACGAGATGGCGCCGGACTACGCCACCTTCGGCGGTAACTTCACCCTGGCAAACGACGAGCTCAAGGTCGGGCCATTGGTGGCCGAGGACGAAATAAAGCGCCAGCAGGCCAGCGCTGCCCAGCCAGATCAGCGTTATCACTATCGCTTCATGGCCACCGCGCTGGCGAGCAAGGCAGCGGATAACTTGCCTCACACCAGTCAGGCGTTTGCGGCGGTGCTGTGCGAGGCGTCGGGGTGGAACAGCAGTCCCGAAGAGCAAAGTGCGATTTATCAGCGTTATGTCAAACAAGGACCTTACGTGGAATGGGCCGCCGACTTCGGCCACCAGTGCCCGTATCCCGACTTCGAGAACGCTGACAAACGCTACGTGACCCAGGTCACCGACGCGGCGCGTTCGGCCTTGCGCCCGTACAAGACGCCGTTGCAGGCCGGTAGCGTATTGGCGTTCGCGGCAGCCGCGCTGTTGATGTTCAAGCGTCGCCGCGCCAAGGCTCAGTAAAGGCTCAAGCCTGTTGCACAAAGGTCAGCCGTACGGCGAAACCGATCAACAGGCTGCCGAACAACCATTGTTGCAGGCGTTGGGCTGAAGGGCTGCGTTGCAACCACCGGCCGAGTGCCGCGCCGACCAGGGCGTAAGCGCTGTCGAACAGCAAACCGACGCCGACCAGCACCACGCCCAAGGTCGCAAATTGTCCGAGCACCGCTCCGGCCTCTGGGTTGATGAATTGCGGTAGCAGCACTGAGCAGAACAGCAGCGCCTTGGGGTTGAGCAGGTTGCTCAGCAGTCCGCGTCGGATGGCTGCGCCCCAGCGCGGTTTTTCGCCGGTTGTATCAGCGCTGGTGAGGCTCGGCAGCATCGTGGTTCGCAGGCACTGAATACCGATCCACAGCAGATACGCGGCGCCTGCCAGGCGCACGACATCGAAGGTCCAGGGCGCTGCCTTGAACAGAGCGGCCAACCCCAGCGCCGCCAACGCCACGTGACAACCCCGGGCGATGCCCAACCCCACGGCCGTGGCCAGCGCGGCGCTTTTGCCCTGGCGGGCACCGGTCTGCAACAGCAGGATCATGTCAGGCCCCGGCAGAAGATAGACCACTGCCAGTGCCATGAAAAACAGCCAGAGCCCCTGCATGTTGCACCCCATTCGTTGTCGATTCGGTGGTGCCAGTCTAGGGCGGAAGGGCGGGGCAGGTGCTTGCGTTGTCAGCTTCTATCGGCTTCTGAATTGGCATAATCTGCCACTTTCTTTCGTGTGAACCATCTGGATCTGCCAAACCATGAAACTCGACGCCTACGACCGCAAGATTCTCGCCGCGCTGCAACGGGATGGCCGCCTGAGCAATGTGCAACTGGCGGACGAGATAGGTCTGTCGGCATCGCCTTGTTTGCGCCGGGTGCGGATGTTGGAAGAGGCCGGGGTCATTCGCGGCTACCAGGCCAATCTGGATCGCGATGAGGTGGGGTTGGGGCTGACGGTGTTTGTCGGGGTCAAGGTCGAGCGTCATAACGATGAACAAGCCGAAAGTTTTCGCCTGGCGGTGACGGCATTGCCCGAGGTGATTTCGGCGTTTCTGGTGTCAGGGGAATCGGATTTCCTGTTGCAGGTGGTGGTGCCGGATTTGCGTGCCTATGACCGGTTTCTCACCGGGCGTTTGTTGAAGCTGCCGGGTGTGAGCGACATCCGCAGCAACTTTGCGATTCACACGGTGAAGGCGCCGGGGTCGTTGCCGTTGGAGCATTTGCCGCTTTAGACCGAGTCGCCTGATTCGCGAGCAAGCCCGCTCCCACAGGGTTTTCGCTGTACCTGTGGGAGCGGGCTTGCTCGCGAAGGCGATAGTTCAATCACTGCAACTCTTCAAGCCTCACATCTGCGTCGCCATCCCCTCCACATCCATCGCCGCCTGGCGCAAGGCCTCGGAGCGGGTCGGGTGCGGGTGGCAAGTCAGGGCGATGTCTTCGGCCGAGGCGCTGAACTCCATGGCCACGCAATACTCGCCAATCATTTCGCTGACGCTCGGGCCGACCAGGTGCACGCCGAGGACTTCATCCGTGCGCTCGTCGGCCAGCACTTTGGCAAAGCCTTCGGTTTCATGGTTGATCTTCGCCCGGCTGTTGGCGGTGAAGGGAAACTTGCCGACCTTGTACGCCCGCCCTTCAGCCTTGAGCTGCTCTTCGGTCTTGCCGACGCTGGCCAGTTCCGGTCTGGTGTAGACCACGCTGGGGATCAGGTCGTAGTTGACCTCGCCGGCCTTGCCGACGATCTGCTCGACGCAGGCCATGGCTTCGTCCTCGGCCTTGTGGGCGAGCATGGGGCCCGAGGTCACATCACCAATCACCCAGACCCCGGCGGCTTCCGTGCGATGCCCCTTGTTGGCGAGCATGCCGCGTTTGTCTGTGGCTAAGCCGACGTTCTCCAGGCCCAGGCCCTGTGTATACGGTCGGCGCCCGATGGCCACCAGTACGTAATCCGCTTCCAGCAGCTCGGCAGTACCGCCCGCGGCAGGCTCGATGCTCAGCTGAACGCCGTGGGTGGAGCGGGTGGCGCTGGTCACTTTCGAACTCAACTTGAAACTCAAGCCTTGCTTGCTCAGGGAGCGCTGCAGGGTTTTGCCGGCTTCGATGTCCACGCCTGGGCAGATCCGGTCGAGAAACTCGACCACCGTTACCTGCGCCCCGAGACGTCGCCATACCGAACCCAGCTCCAGGCCGATCACGCCAGCGCCGATCACCACCAGATGCTTGGGCACCTCGGTCAGCGCAAGGGCGCCGGTGGAATCGAGGATGCGTTTGTTATCGATGTCCACGCCAGGCAGGGGAGTGGGTTCGGAACCGGTGGCGATGATGATGTCCTTGGCGCTCAGTTCGGTCTTGCCGCCGGCGCTGTCGGTCACCGTGACTTTGCCCGGCCCGTCGATGTGGCCCCAACCCTTGATCCAGTCGACTTTGTTCTTGCGGAAAAGAAACTCGATGCCCTTGGTCAGCCCGGTAACGCTTTCATCCTTTTGCTTCATCATCTGGGCAAGGTTGAGACTGGGTTTGACGTCGATCCCCAGGTTGGCGAATTCCGCACCCATGGCCGCGTCGTACAGTTCGGAGGCATGCAGCAATGCCTTGGATGGCATGCAACCGACGTTCAGGCAGGTGCCGCCGAGTGTGGCGCGTCCTTCCACGCAGGCTGCCTTCAGACCCAGTTGTCCGGCGCGGATCGCCGCGTTGTAACCGCCGGGGCCACCGCCGAGGATCACGACGTCATAAGTGCTCATGGATGTACTCCTGGATCGAATGGGAAAGGGATCGTTAAAAGTAGTTCCTGAAGAAAATTACGAACGTAATATGTGCGTTATGCAGCATTTCGGTCAAGGCTTCAGGTAAGCGACAGGTTGGGCATCTTTAGATAGCGCGCTTGAGAACGGAAATTTCACCACTTTCGTTATATCGTAACGAATTGCCATTTAAGCGAAGACTCTCTGGAGTGGTATGCAAGTCGATCTCGATACTGATGAAACGCCGTTAGCCGGGTTGCCGCGCTTTCAGCAGGCGTTCATTCAAGGGCGGCGTTTGCGCCGGTTCGCCATCGGTGCGGGCGTACTCACGACAGTGGGTGTGCTGCTGGCGTTTTTTGCCGGGCTGTTTGCGTCGCAAACACTGTGGCCAGCGTTGCTGTTGAACTTGAGCGCGGCGTTGCTGGTGTTGATGGCGGGTTTGCAATCGGCCTGGGGGGTGTCCCGGTGGCGGGCCCGCGCCATGAATCCGGTCGTGTCCGAGGTCGTTGTCGACGAATCTGTCGCGCCTTCGGGATGGTATGAACGTTTGCTGGACCGCATCAGCCAGAAATCGCAGTACCTGCTCGGGCAAATCGGCGCGCCGACGCTGTGGCTTGGCGGCTGGGCATTGTTGGCGTTGTTGGGTGTCGAACAGGTCTGGAACCTCGCGTTACCCCCGGCGGCACTGGGCCTGACGGCCACTGTCGGTGCCGCGTGTTCCTTACTGCTGGCCTTCGCACTGTTGGTGATGGAGCGTCATCTGGCGCAGGAAAACCCCGCTCAATGGCCGGAAGCCACCGCGTTGGCGCAATTGACACGCGTGGCGATCATCAGCCTGGTCCTCGGTGCCTTTTGCCTGCTGTTTGCCAATGAAACATCGGTTTGGCCCGTACGCCTGGCGGTGTTGATCGGGCTGCTGCCGGGGCTGGTGGCGGCCGAACTGTTGCTGCGTGCAGTGTTGTCTTTGTTCAGCCCGCGCCGCGAGCGTGTTGAGCCCGAGTTGTTGGCGCGCAGTTTTGTCGCCGACATGCTGCGCTGGCCACCCCAGCCATTGCTGGCGTTGCAGCACGAATTGCATAACCGTTTCGGCATCGATCTTCGGCAGATCTGGGCCTTTACTTACATGCGTCGGGCATTGCTGCCGGTGTTGGCGGTGGTTTCGCTGGTTGGCTGGTCCCTGACCGGCATTCACGAAATTGCCCTGCAAGGCCGTGGTATCTACGAGCGATTCGGCAAGCCGGTGGAGGTGTTTGGCCCCGGTTTGCATGTCGGCTTGCCGTGGCCTTTGGGCCGGGTGTTGAGCGTCGAGAATGGCGTGGTACATGAGTTGGCCACCAGTGTTGGCGAAACCACGGCTCCCGCCCAGGCCGACCCCGCCGAAGGCCCGGCCCCGGCGATTGCCAATCGCCTGTGGGACGCCAGCCATGTGAACGACAAATCCCAGGTGATCGCCAGCAGCCGAGCCGACAAGCAGAGCTTTCAGATCGTCAACATGGATGTGCGCTTCGTCTATCGCATCGGTCTGAGCGATCAGGCAGCGCTGGCCGCGACCTATAACAGTGCCGATGTGCCGATGTTGATTCGCAGCACCGCCAGCCGAATCCTGGTTCACGATTTCGCTTCGCGCACCCTCGACGGCTTGCTGGGCGAGGACAGGGTAGGGCTGGCCGACGAAATCGGCCGCGCCGTCCAGGCTGACTTGCAGAAACTCGACAGCGGCGTGGAAATTCTCGCCACGGTGGTCGAGGCGATTCATCCCCCGGCCGGTGCAGCCAACGCCTATCACGGTGTACAAGCGGCGCAGATTGGTGCGCAAGCCTTGATCGCCCGGGAACGCGGCGCCGCTGCCGAGGCCACCAACCAGGCGCAGCTGCAGGCTAGCATCGCCCGCGATCAGGCGACGGCCAGCGCCCGTGAAATCACTGCTGGCGCCGACGCGGCGGACCTGAAATTCAACGCCGAGCAGAAAGCCTATGCCAGCGCTGGCCAGGCCTTCGTGCTGGAACAGTATTTCAGCCAGTTGTCCCAGGGTTTGGCCAACGCCAAATTGCTGGTTCTCGATCATCGACTGGGCGGCAGCAGCAATGCGCCGACCATCGATCTCCGTACGTTCACGCTGCCGGTTGACCCTGCGCCGTCGCGTAAAACCGCTCAGCCAGGAGCCGCCAATTGAGCCAGTCCCATACTCACGATCACGATGACCACGCTGGCCACGATCACGGCCATGGTGGGCATCACCACGGCCATCACCATCATCACCACGGCGATCCTCAGGAGGCCGGTCCATTTCTATGGCGTCGGATGGGGTGGTCGGCATTGCTGGTGGCGTTTGCGGTTGCCGCCGCGAGCCTGGTGCAGGTGCGTTCGGGGGAAGCCACGGTGATCACGCGCTTCGGCAACCCTTCACGAGTCTTGCTGGAACCGGGACTGGGCTGGCGCTGGCCGGCACCGTTCGAAGCGGCGATCCCGGTGGATCTACGACTGCGCACCACGTCCAGCGGTTTGCAGGATGTGGGCACGCGGGACGGTTTGCGCATCATCGTTCAGGCCTACGTGGCGTGGCAGGTGCAAGGCGACCCGGACAATGTGCAACGTTTCATGCGCGCGGTGCAGAACCAACCTGATGAAGCCGCGCGGCAGATTCGTACCTTTGTCGGCTCCGCACTGGAAACCACCGCCAGCAGTTTTGATCTGGCGAACCTGGTGAATACCGATGCCAGCCAGGTACGCATTGCCGATTTCGAAGCACAACTGCGCAAGCAAATTGATCAGCAGTTGCTCACCACTTATGGCGTGCGCGTGTTGCAGGTCGGCATCGAACGACTGACGCTGCCTTCGGTGACACTCACCGCGACCGTCGACCGGATGCGCGCCGAGCGTGAAACCATCGCCACTGAGCGCACGGCCATCGGCAAGCGTGAAGCCGCGCAAATTCGTTCTGCCGCCGAACGTGATGCGCGAATTGTGCAGGCCGATGCCACGGTGAAAGCGGCAGATATCGAAGCGCAATCGCGCGTCGAAGCCGCGCAGATTTACGGTCGCGCCTACGCGGGATCACCGCAGCTCTACAACCTGTTGCGCTCCCTCGACACCTTGGGCACGGTGGTGACGCCGGGCACCAAGCTGATTTTGCGCACCGACGCGGCACCGTTCCGGGTGTTGGTTGACGGTCCGCCGAGCCTCGACAACAAGTCCGGATCGCAGCCATGAGTTTGGTTCCACGTGGAACAAATGAGTTGAGCAGCCCTTGGATTCAGGCCGGGCGCTTGGCGTTTATTGCCCTGTACGCAGTGACAGTACTGGCGGCGTTGGCGTGGGCGTTTTCCAATGTGCGGCAGATCGATCCACAAAATCGCGCGGTGGTTTTGCATTTCGGTGCGCTGGATCGCATTCAGAATGCCGGGCTGTTACTGGCCTGGCCGCAACCTTTTGAACAGGTGATTTTGTTGCCGGCCGCGGACCGGGTCATCGAGCGTCGGGTGGAAAGTCTGTTACGCAGCGATGCTGCAATACAGGCCGATCGCGTGGCCAGTTTTGCCACGCCCATCAGCGATGCCCTTGCCGGCTCCGGCTATCTGTTAACCGGTGATGCCGGTGTGGTGCAACTCGATGTTCGGGTTTTCTACAAAGTCACCGAACCTTACGCATTCGTGCTTCAAGGCGAACATGTGTTGCCGGCACTGGATCGCTTAGTCACTCGCAGCGCAGTGGCACTCACCGCCGCACGGGATCTGGACACTATCCTGGTCGCTCGCCCGGAATTGATCGGCGCTGACAGTCAGGCGGCGGAACGACGCGAGCGCTTGCGAGGCGATCTGGTGCAGGGCATCAACCAGCGTCTTGCTGAACTCACGGCGACGGGGCAGGGACTGGGGATCGAAGTGGCGCGGGTCGATGTGCAATCGAGCTTGCCCAGTCCGGCGGTGAACGCTTTCAACGCGGTACTGACGGCCAGCCAGCAAGCCGATAAATCCGTCGCCAATGCGCGCACTGAAGCCGAGAAGCTGACGCAGACTGCCAACGAACAAGCCGACCGCACGCTGCAGGTAGCCCATGCCCAGGCGAGTGAACGACTGGCCAAAGCGTCAGCTGACACGGCCACGGTGTTGAGCCTGGCCAAGGCACAACAGCAAGGCACTGATCCGCAAATGTTGCTGCGGATTTACCGTGAGCGCATGCCGAAAATTCTCGGCCAGGCCGGATCGGTCACTACGGTCGATCCCAAAGACGATTCCCGCCTGATCATTCAGGGAGCTGCACAATGACTGCTCAAACCGCCGCTGCACCGAGCCTGTTGTCTTCGGCCGAACAGCGCCGCGCCGCGCGTCAACTGACACTGGCCATGCTCGCGTTGGGCCTTCTTGCGCTCGGCTTGATCTGGCGATGGCTGGCGCCGGAGCAAACGGGTGTCAGTCAATTGTTGCTTGGGTTTGCCTCGTTGCTGGTCGCTGTGCCAGTCATGCGTTCGGCCTGGTACAGCCTGCGTTATCCGAGCCTGCACGGCATTACCGATCAATTGATTGCCCTGGCCATGCTGGGTGCGTGGGCTACCGGGGACCTGCTGACGGCGGCGCTGTTGCCGATCATCATGATCTTCGGCCACGTGCTGGAGGAGCGCAGCGTGATTGGCTCCCAGGAAGCCATTCACGCCCTCGGCAAACTGACTCGCAGTCACGCACGCAAGGTGCAGGCGGACGGCTCCATCATCGAAGTCGACAACGGCACGCTCAAGGCCGGCGATCTGGTCGAGGTGCGGGCCGGTGACCGGGTGCCGGCGGATGGCCGGGTGTTGTCCGGTCAGGCAAGTCTGGACACCGCCTCCATTACCGGCGAATCGGTACCGATGGAGGCGGGCGTCGGCATGTCGGTGTTTGGCGGGGCGATCAACCTCGACGGTCTGCTGCGAATCGAAGTGACCCGCACAGGCCAGGAATCGACCCTCGGCAAAGTCATCGCGCTGATGCAAAACGCCGAACGTTCGAAGCCGCCAATCACTCGTCTGCTTGAGCGTTACGCCGGCAGCTATATGGTGCTGGTGTTGCTGCTGGCGGCCGTAACCTGGTTCATCACCAACAACGCGCAAGCGATGCTCGCGGTGTTGGTGGCGGCCTGTCCTTGTGCACTGGTGTTGTCGGCACCGGCCACGGCAATTGCCGGGGTGGCGGTAGCGGCACGCCACGGGATTCTGATCCGCAGCTCCGCCTTCCTCGAAGAGTTGGCGGACCTGACTTCGCTGGTGGTCGACAAGACCGGAACGCTGACCTTCGGCACCCTGCGCCTGCAATCCATCGACAGTCCGCTGGAGGATCGCAGCCATGTCCTGGCGCTCGCTGCAAGCCTTGGTTCGGCCAGCAGTCACCCGGTCAGCCGAGCGCTCGCGGGGTTGGTGACCCAGGAGCATTTCCTGCTGCTGTCTGACATTCATGAGCGCCAGGGTCTGGGTGTGGTGGCGATGACCGGGCAGGGCGAAGCGGCGCTTGGCCGGCCGGAGTTGTTCGCGCAATTGGGCATCAGCACAACGGCGGTTCCCGATCACGACGGTCCGATTGCCGGGCTCGCGCTCAATGGTGAATTCCTCGCGTGGCTGTTGTTGGCCGACAGCGTCAAACCCGAAGCGCAGTTTGCCTTGGGTGAATTGCGCGACCTCGGATTGGGTCGTCAGTTGTTGCTCACCGGTGACCGGCACAGCGTTGCGCAAACGCTCGCCCGGGATGTCGGGATCAGCGACGTCGAAGCGCAAGCCCTGCCCGAAGACAAGCTGAACCGCGTGCTCAAGGAAATCGACAGCGGCTTCCGGCCGATGGTGGTCGGCGATGGCATCAACGACTCCCTGGCCCTCAAGGCTGGCGTGGTCGGTGTGGCCATGGGCGCAGGCGGTGCAGACATCGCCCTGGCATCGGCAGACATCGTGTTGATCGGCAGCGACCTGCGCCGCCTCGGCACCTGCGTGCGCCTGAGTCGGCAGTGCCGCCAGACATTGCAGGTCAACGTGATCATCGGCCTGGGCTGGACCCTGGCCATTGTGGCCTTCGCCGCGTTCGGCTGGCTCGGTGCTGCCGGGGCGATGATTGCGGCATTGCTGCATAACCTCAGCACCTTGTTGGTGTTGGGTAATGCCGGTCGTTTGCTGCGGTTTCAGGAGCCGTTGCTCAAGCTCAAGGACGAAGTTTGAAGGCGAATGCTCTAAATCGGGCAATCACGGGGTTTCAAATTTTTAGAACTGTGCGCCCGGTTCGTAGTCATTGGAAATGAGGGCACATCATTTTGTGCATTCGCGGCGGCAAGTCTAGGCGTCGCGAATCATTGAAAATGGCTATTAATTCGATAGCCAGCTATTTTTCAAAGATGGTCTACCCTCTGTTCAGACGTCTGAAACAAGGGGGTTATCCATGCTCGCGCAACTACCACCGGCCTTACAGAATCTGCAATTACCGCTTCGCTTGAGACTCTGGGACGGCCATGAATTCAATCTGGGGCCGACGCCTAGCGTCACGATTGTGGTCAAGGACCCGCAAATGGTCACCCAGTTTACCCACCCAAGCCTGGATGCCCTCGGCGCTGCATTTGTCGAAGGCAAGCTGGAACTTGAAGGCTCCATCAGCGACGTGATCCGCGTCTGTGATGAATGGAGCCAGGCGTTGCTGAATGAGGACGACGACAATCAGCCTGTTCGCAGCGCCCATGATAAAGAGATGGACGCCAAGGCGATTTCCTACCACTACGACCTGTCCAACGAGTTCTATCAACTGTGGCTCGACAGCGACATGGCGTACTCCTGCGCTTACTTCGAGACTGGCAGTGAAAGCCTTGAACAGGCCCAGCAAGCCAAGTTCCGTCATCTGTGCCGCAAGCTGCGCCTGCAGCCCGGCGAGTATTTGCTGGATGTGGGTTGCGGTTGGGGTGGATTGGCGCGTTTTGCGGCGCGCGAGTTTGGCGCGAAAGTGTTCGGTATCACCCTCAGCAAAGAGCAGTTGGCCCTGGCCCGGGAACGCGTTAAAGCGGAGGGCCTGGAGGACCTGATCGAACTGCAACTGCTCGACTATCGCGACCTGCCGCAGGATGGTCGTTTTGACAAAGTAGTCAGCGTCGGCATGTTCGAACACGTCGGCCACGCCAATCTGGCCGAGTACTGCAAGACCCTGTTCGGCGCGGTGAAAGAGGGCGGCCTGGTGATGAACCACGGGATTACGGCCAAGTACACCGACGGCCGTCCGGTGGGACGCGGTGCCGGTGACTTCATCGAGAAATACGTGTTCCCCAACGGCGAACTGCCGCACCTGTCGATGATCTCTGCGGAGATCAGTGAGGCCGGGCTGGAAATCGTCGACGTCGAAAGCTTGCGCCTGCACTACGCGCGCACCCTCGATCACTGGAGCGAACGCCTGGAAGACAATCTGGAAGCGGCTTCCAAACTGGTACCGGAACAAGCCCTGCGCATCTGGCGGCTGTACCTGGCCGGTTGCGCCTACGCGTTCGCGCGCGGCTGGATCAACCTGCACCAGATTCTCGCGGTGAAGGCCCACGCCGATGGCAGTCATGAACTGCCTTGGACCCGCGACGATATCTATCTCTAAAGAATCGGTGAAATAAGCCGGGCGACCCGCATGCCGACCTGTTGGACGCGGCGGGTGTCCCGGCCTTCTTCTTTGGCGATTTCGTGGGCATTGGCGAAGTCATCGTTGAGCATCTGTTCCACCTCGGCGGCGAACGCGCTGTCGACGGTCAGCAACATCACTTCGAAATTCAGCCGGAACGAACGGTTGTCCATATTGGCGCTGCCGATGGCGCTGATTTCGCTATCGATCAACACCACTTTCTGGTGCAGGAAGCCGGGTTGGTAACGGAATACCCGTACACCCGCGCGCACCGCCTCGAAGGCATAGAGGCTGGAGGCGGCGTAGACGATTCGATGGTCGGGCCGTGACGGCAACAACAGGCGCACATCTACACCGCGCAATACCGCCAGGCGCAACGCAGCGAATACGGCTTCGTCGGGGATGAAATACGGGCTGGTTATCCACACCCGTTCGGTCGCTGCATGGATGGCTTCGACAAAGAACAATGAACAGGTTTCGTAGGCATCGGCCGGTCCGCTGGCGAGGAGTTGGCACAGCACGCCGTCTTCCGGATAAACCTCGGGCAGGATCAGCGGCGGCAGTGCACGAGCGACCCAGAACCAGTCTTCGGCGAAAGACTCCTGCATGCACGCCACCACTGGCCCGCGTACTTGTACGTGGGTATCGCGCCAGGGGGCCAGGGGTGGTTTCTCGCCCATGTATTCGTCACCGACGTTGTGCCCGCCGACGAAGCCGATAATGCCGTCCACCACCACTATCTTGCGGTGGTTGCGGAAGTTCACCTGAAAGCGATTGAGCCAGCCACTGCGAGTGGCAAAGGCTTTGACCTCGACTCCACCATCGCGCAAGGCCTGCACGTAGCCGTGGGGCAGGGAGTGGCTGCCGATTCGGTCATACAACAGGTAAATCGCCACGCCTTCGGCGGCTTTCTTCAACAGCAGGGTTTGCAGGCGTTGGCCGAGGCGGTCGTCGTGAACGATGAAAAACTGGATCAGTACGGCTTCTTTCGCCTGGCTGATGGCCTCGAAAATGGCCTCGAACGTCGACTGGCCGTTGATCAACAGCCGCATCTCGTTATTGGCCAGGCACGGCATGCGTCCGAGCTTGGGCATCGCCCTGAGTGAGGCATACGCCGAGGAGGCGCGGGCAGTGAGTGCTTCTTCCACCCAGGGTCGCCAGTTGAGTTCGGAAACGGCCTTGCGCATCTCCTCGTTCGCCTGCCGCCGGGCCTTGATGTAGCCATCGAATGTGCTGCGGCCGAACACCAGGTAGGGGATCAGCGTGAAATAAGGGATGAAAAACAGCGACAGGGCCCAGGCGATAGAGCCTTGGGCGGTACGGACGGTCAACACGGCGTGTATGGCCGCGATCATGCCCAGCGAGTGCAACAGGGCGATGGTATAACCGAAAATATGCGGTCCGAAGTAATCCATGGGGGCTGCCTTGCTCCTGAAGATTCAGTGCTTAACAGACCATGTTCCGTGCAGAATGTCGCTAATTAATTGGCCCATGAACCGAAGCCTGCGGCTGACGTCTAACGGCCACTACTGATCAGGAGTTACTCGATGAACGTTCGTCTGCTGGGTTTGGCCATGGCACTGGGTTTGGCACTTCCTGTGGCGGCTCATGCGCAAATGCTGCAACCGGGATTGTGGGAGCTGACCACGAGCAACATGAAGGTCGATGAGCAGAATATGCCCGACCTGCAATTGATCCTCGGGCAGCTCCAGAGCCAGATGACCCCTGAGCAGCGTGCAATGCTGGAAAAACAGGGCATCACCATGGGCGGCAAAGGGATCCGGGCGTGCCTGACCCCGGAGCAGGTCAAGACCGACAACATTCCGCTGACCGATCCGCAGTCGGGCTGCAAACAGGAAATCACCGATCGCTCCGGCAATCAGTGGAAGTTCCGCTTCAGCTGCCCGAAAGCCCAGGGTGCGGGCGTGGCGACATTCCTCAGCGATCGTGAATTCACCACCAAGGTCAACGGGACGTTCAATGCTACCGGCATTCAGCAGAAGGGCAGCCTCGAATCCCGTGCGGTCTGGTTGGGGCAGGATTGCGGCACTGTGAAGCCGCGAGCCTAAAATTTTAAAAGCTTCGCGAGCCAGCCCGCTCCCACACTGGATCTATGGCGTTCACAAAACCAGTGTGTGGGCTTGCTCGCGAAGGCGTCCTTCCAGCCGTCCTAGATCCCCGGCTGACTCAACCACTCACAAGCCGCCTCGACAGCCATCCGGCCAAAATCCTCCCCCGTGCGACTGCGCACACTGACAAACCCCCCAGCCTGTTCTTTTTCGCCAACCACCACCAGGTAAGGCACCGTCTGGCTGTGCTGGCGAATCTTGTAGCGGACTTTTTCGTTACGCAGGTCGGCCTTGGCGCGCACGCCTCGTTGGCGCAAGGAATCGGTCACCGCTTGCGCATAAGTCGCCTGACGGTCATCCATGCTCACGACGACCACGTGGGGCGGAACGCTCCATTGTTGCAGTTCCTGGTGGCTGGACCAGCAGGTGCCGTAGATCCGTTGTTGCAGTGTGCCGCTGATGTGATCGAGGGCAAACGCCTGCAAGACCTTGGTGGTGGGGACATGCGGTCCATGGCTCTGGTACTCGGTGTCCCCCAGTCGATACAGCGGAATCTCTTCACGATGAGGTCGGCGGCGGATCGAGTGATTGGTCGCAGCCAGTGATTGCATGCGCGCTTCGATGAGGGGCAAGTCAGCCGGAGTCAGGGGGCGCTCGACGGAAAACTCGTAAAAAAAACCATCGCCCAACTCCTTGCCCGCGCGCATTTGTGCATGCGGGTGGAGTTGCTTGACCGCCATGGCCAGCATCAAGGCACAGGAGCGGCGAAGGATCTCCAGGCCGTCCGGCTCCCGGGGGGTGACAATGCTGACCCGGGCATCCGCCTCGATCATGTATTCGCAGTCCACCAGTACACCATTGACCCGGCCCGCTACGGCAGCGCTGGCCAGGTCAGGGCCGATGCTGGCGGCCACTTCATGTACGGACAGCGGTTGGTCGTACTCACGCAATGAACCATCGGGCAAGGTGATCTGGATCATGGTCGGCGTACTCATGTGCTTCTAACGAGCTTTATCGCATAAACCGTAGGGGCAAACCTTGGCAGCTGTCATTTAGACGTTTGTCGTGCCAGGCAATTTGCCCCGACACGATCGTGGTGCTGACGCTGTGTCGAAAGCTGCGGCGGGCGAAGGGTGTCCAGCCGCACTGCGACAGGATCGGTTGCGTGGAAACGGCAACGCCGCCAGGTTCAGGTTTGATCAGCACCAGATCTGCCCAATAGCCCTCTCGAAGATAACCGCGATCGGGAATGGCGAACAGGTCTGCGACACGGTGACTGGTTTTTGCCACCAGCGTAGTGATCGGCAAAATCTGCTCCGCGACCAGTTCCAACAGCGCGGGCAGCGCGTGTTGTACCAGCGGCAGACCGGACGGTGCCTGCCAGTAGGGTTGCTGCTTTTCCGACCAGGTGTGCGGCGCGTGGTCGCTGCCGATGATGTCCAGCCGGTTGCTCGACAGGGCCTGGCGCAGGGCATCGCGGTCAGCTTGTGTCTTGATCGCCGGGTTGCATTTGATCTGGTTGCCAAGGTCAGGGTAGTCGCGATCATCGAACAGCAAATGATGCAGGCAGACTTCAGCGGTGATGCGTTTATGAGGCAGTGGCTTGTCCTCGAACAAGGCCAGTTCCCGAGCCGTTGTCAGGTGCAGCACGTGCAGGCGAGTGCCATGTGTTCTCGCCAGGTCGACCGCCATTGACGATGAGCGAAAGCACGCTTGGGCATCGCGGATCAGTGGATGAGCGGCCGGAGGGGGGGAGTCGCCAAAGTGCTCTCTGAGTTTGGCCGCGTTGGATTCGATGCTGGGTGTGTGCTCGCAGTGGGCAAGTAGCAAGGTCGGCACTTCGGCGAAGAGCCGCTCGAGAATGCGTGGGTCGTCCACCAGCATGTTGCCGGTGGAGGCGCCCATGAACACTTTTACCCCGGCCACTTCACAAGGCTTGAGCGCGGCGACGGTGTCGAGGTTGTCGTTGCTCACGCCAAAATGAAAGCCGTAGTTGGCCACGGAATTGATCGCCGCGCGGCGCTTCTTGTCCGCCAGTGCTTCGAGGGTCAGGGTCGGCGGGCTGGTGTTCGGCATGTCCATGAAGCTGGTGATGCCACCCGCCACCGCGGCCCGGGATTCGGTGTAGATGCTGCCCTTGTCGGGCGCGCCTGGATCACGAAAATGCACCTGGTCGTCGATCATGCCGGGCAGCAGCCACTGGCCCTTGGCATCGATCTCCACTTTGGCATTTTCATCGTGAATGCTGCGTGCGATTTTCACGATACGGCCGTTGCTCACCAGCAGATCGCCCTCGAACACACGGCCTTCGTTCACCAGCCTGGCATTGCGAATCAGCACGCTACTCATGGTCAGAACTCGTTTTGCAGGGCTTTGTAGCCGCGCACCAGATCGACGTTGGTGCGCGCCACATCTTCGGAAAACTCCGAGGCACTGACGCTCACCGGTGGGTATTGCGAGAGGTCGGTGTTCGGACCGATCCGTGTCGTGGAGGGCACGTAGAAGGCCTCAGGCAGATCGCGCCCGTCGACCACCGAGTTGTGCCGCACCACGCAACCGTCACCGACCACGCAGTTGAACAGCACGCTGTTGAAACCGATGAACACCCGATTGCCCACGGTGCAGGGGCCGTGGACGATCGAGCGGTGGGCGATGGAACTGAATTCGCCGATGGTCACCGCGGCACCGGATTTGGAGTGGATCACCACACCGTGTCGGCGCTGATTGAAAACTGACCCACCCTGCCGATTGAAAATTGACCCAGGGCGGATTGCTGATTTTTGCTTCAGCAATTGTGGATAAGCTTAGCAGTCGTGTCCCAGTGCAGAGGCGCCGAAC
>NZ_JAHBDR010000040.1:0-102263 GCF_019956575.1 Pseudomonas sp. A-R-19 | reverse complement strand
ACCGCGCCTACCGCATGGGCCGCGCCATCAAGGCCGGTCGTGTGTGGACCAACTGCTACCACCTGTACCCGGCGCACGCCGCGTTCGGCGGGTACAAGAAGTCCGGCGTCGGCCGTGAAACCCACAAAATGATGCTCGATCACTATCAGCAGACCAAAAACCTGCTGGTGAGCTACGACATCAATCCGTTGGGCTTCTTCTAACCCCTCTTGAAATGAGGTGAGTCCATCGCTGGCAAGCCAGCTCCTACAGACCGCGTAAACCTGTAGGAGCCGGCTTGCCGGCGATGGCGTCCTAAATGACACAACACCAAAGGCTGGCCGCTCTGGCACGGGCCTTGCGTACCCGTCATTCAGGATTTGCACCCAACCCGTCGCACCCGAAAGTCCAAAAGATCGAACAATAAAAATTAGAGAGGACTTATGACTACTTCTTCCACACAGCTCAAACCCACACTCGGCACCCTGCATTTATGGGGCATTGCCGTCGGCCTGGTGATTTCCGGCGAGTACTTCGGCTGGAGTTACGGCTGGGGCACCGCAGGCACATTGGGCTTTCTCGTCACCGCGTTGATGGTGGCGACGATGTACACCTGCTTCATCTTCAGCTTCACCGAACTGACCACGGCGATTCCCCACGCTGGCGGGCCGTTTGCCTACAGCCGCCGGGCCTTTGGCGAGAAAGGCGGATTGATCGCCGGCATCGCCACCCTGATCGAATTCGTCTTTGCACCACCGGCCATCGCCATGGCCATCGGCGCCTACCTGAACGTGCAATACCCGGAACTTGACCCGAAGATCGCCGCCGTTGGCGCCTATTTCGTGTTCATGGGCCTGAACATCCTTGGCGTCAGCATCGCGGCCACCTTCGAATTGGTGGTCACGGTGCTGGCGGTCGCTGAACTGCTGGTGTTCATGGGCGTGGTCGCTCCGGGCTTCAGCTTCAGCAACTTCGTACTCAATGGCTGGTCGGGCGCCAATGAGTTCACGATGGCGTCGATTCCCGGTATTTTCGCCGCCATTCCCTTCGCGATCTGGTTCTTTCTCGCCATCGAAGGCGCTGCCATGGCCGCCGAAGAAGCCAAGGACCCGAAACGCACAATCCCCAAGGCCTACGTCAGCGGTATTCTGACCCTGGTGTTCCTGGCCATCGGCGTGATGGTGATGGCCGGTGGCGTCGGCGACTGGCGTCAACTGTCGAACATCAACGATCCGTTGCCTCAGGCGATGAAAGCCGTGGTCGGCAACAATTCAACCTGGATGCACATGCTGGTCTGGATCGGTTTGTTCGGTTTGGTCGCGAGTTTCCACGGGATCATTCTTGGCTATTCCCGGCAGTTCTTCGCCCTGGCCCGCGCCGGCTACCTGCCCAAAGGGCTGGCCAAACTCTCGCGCTTCCAGACTCCACACCGGGCGATCCTGGCCGGTGGCGTGATAGGCATCGCGGCGATCTACAGCGACGGGCTGGTCAACCTGCAAGGCATGACCCTGACGGCGGCAATGATCACCATGTCGGTATTCGGCGCCATCGTGATGTACATCATCAGTATGCTGAGCCTGTTCAAGCTGCGTAAAACCGAACCGAACCTGGAACGTACCTTCCGCGCGCCGGGCTATCCGATCGTACCGGGGATCGCGCTGTTTCTGGCGGTGGTGTGCCTGGTGGCGATGGCGTGGTTCAACACCTTGATCGGCCTGATCTTCCTCGGTTTCATGGCTGCCGGTTACCTGTACTTCCAGTTGACCGCCAAGCAACGATCCGAAGCACCGGCAGACGCTATGCTCGAAGGTATATGAGATGCACCGGCTCCGGGCCTGTTGCCCGGCGCCTGCATTATTGAAGTGCACGCAGTTCCCATGTGGGAGCGGGCTTGCTCGCGAAGACGTCGTGTCAGTCGACATCTATTTTGAATGACACACCGCATTCGCGAGCAAGCCCGCTCCCACAGGAAGAGCAGATTGCAGTAATTATTGGAGGACACCGCCCCATGGCCGCATTCGCCCATACCGTCGGCGCCCAGACTTACCGCTTCGACAGCCTCAAGGAAGTGATGGCCAAGGCCAGCCCGGCGCGCTCCGGGGATTTCCTGGCCGGCGTCGCCGCGCTCAACGATGGCGAGCGCGTGGCCGCACAGATGGCTTTGGCCGACACTCCGCTAAGCCACTTCCTGCAGGAAGCACTGATCCCCTACGAATCCGATGAAGTCACCCGACTGATCATCGATACCCACGACAAACAGGCTTTCGCCGTCGTCAGCCACCTCACCGTCGGTGGTTTTCGCGACTGGCTGCTCAGCGATGCCGCCGACGAACACGTCCTGCGCGCCCTCGCCCCCGGCCTGACCCCGGAAATGGCTGCCGCCGTCTCGAAGATCATGCGCGTGCAGGATCTGGTGCTGGTGACGCAGAAAATCCGCGTGGTCACGCAGTTTCGCGGCACCCTGGGCCTGCGCGGACGCCTGTCCACGCGCCTGCAGCCGAACCACCCCACCGACGAACCGGCCGGCATCGCCGCGAGCATTCTCGACGGTCTGCTGCACGGCAATGGCGACGCAATGATCGGCATCAATCCGGCCACGGACAGCATCGCCTCGATCTGCGCCATGCTGGAAATGCTCGACGCGATCATCCAACGCTACGAGATCCCGACCCAGGCGTGCGTGCTGACCCACGTCACCACGTCGATTGAAGCGGTCAATCGGGGCGTGCCGCTGGACCTGGTGTTCCAGTCGATCGCCGGCACCGAAGCGGCCAACGCCAGTTTCGGCATCAACCTGAGTGTATTGAAGGAAGGCTATGACGCCGGTTTGAGCCTGAACCGCGGCACGCTCGGCCAGAACCTGATGTACTTCGAAACCGGCCAGGGCAGCGCCCTGTCGGCCAACGCCCACCATGGCGTCGACCAACAAACCTGCGAAACCCGCGCCTATGCCGTCGCGCGTCACTTCAACCCGTTTCTGGTCAACACCGTCGTTGGCTTCATCGGCCCGGAATACCTGTACAACGGCAAACAGATCATCCGCGCCGGCCTGGAAGATCACTTCTGCGGCAAGCTTTTGGGCGTGCCCATGGGTTGTGACATCTGCTACACCAACCATGCCGAAGCTGACCAGGACGATATGGACACCCTGCTGACCCTGCTGGGCGTCGCCGGAATCAACTTCATCATGGGTATCCCCGGTTCCGACGACATCATGCTCAATTACCAGACCACCTCGTTCCACGATGCGCTCTACGCCAGGCAGACCCTGGGGTTGAAGCCCGCACCGGAGTTCGAGCAGTGGCTGGCGAAAATGGGCATCTTCACTCAATCGGACGGCAGAGTTCTCTTCGGTGACAGCCTGCCGCCGGCCTTTCGGCAGGCCCTGGCGCAATTGGGATGAGTAATGACATGGATAAACTACCCTTCGATCCCCACAACCCATGGCTTGAACTGCGACGCCTGACACCGGCGCGAATTGCCCTGGGCCGAACCGGCACCAGCATTCCCACCCGCGCACAACTGGACTTCCAATACGCCCACGCCCAGGCGCGGGATGCGGTGCACTTGCCGTTCGATCACGCGGCACTCAATGCAAAACTGGCCGAACGCGGACACGAATGCCTTTTGCTGCACAGCGCAGCGATCGACCGCAACAGTTACCTGCAACGCCCGGACCTGGGACGAAAGCTCAATGACGCGTCGGCAAAGACCCTGCGTGAATACGCTTCGGCGCATCCTGGCGGGGTCGATTTGGTGATCGTGATCGCCGACGGCCTGTCGGCACTGGCCGTCCATCGCCATACCCTGCCCTTTCTGGCACGTCTCGAAGAACAGATTGCCGCCGAAGGCTGGGCCTTGGCGCCGGTGATATTGGTGGAACAGGGGCGCGTGGCGGTCGCGGACGAAATCGGTGAGTTGCTGGGGGCGAAAATGACCGTAATCCTCATCGGCGAACGCCCTGGACTCAGCTCCCCGGACAGCCTGGGGTTATATTTCACCTACAATCCCAAGGTCGGCCTTACCGATGCCTACCGTAATTGCATCTCCAACGTGCGGCTCGAAGGCCTGAGTTACGGCATGGCGGCACACCGTTTGCTGTATTTGATGCGCGAAGCCTGTCGGCGGCAGTTGTCAGGGGTCAATCTGAAGGATGAAGCACAGGTCCAGACACTGGAATCGGATGCAGGAACCGACATGAAAGGTAATTTCCTGCTCGGCCCGCCGAATGCCTGAACCGCTTCTGCATTGCACATTCGTACCAATTTCAGGCAGGATCGTTGCGCGGCCGCCAAAGGTTTCCCATCGCCGTCAGAGACGTAAGACAGCCACTTGAAGACGAGACCTACCATGCGGATTATTCAAGCGACCCTCGAACACCTGGACCTGCTGACCCCATTGTTCGTCAAATATCGCGAGTTTTATGGTTCCCTGCCGTATCCGGACTCGTCACGAGCGTTCCTCGAAAAACGCCTGCGTCGCAAGGAGTCGGTGATCTACCTGGCGCTGTCCGATGACGACAGCCACAAACTGATGGGGTTCTGTCAGCTGTACCCGAGCTTCTCCTCGCTTTCGCTCAAACGCGTGTGGATCCTCAACGATATTTATGTCGCCGAGGACGCCCGCCGCCAGTTGGTGGCCGATAACCTGATCCGTACCGCGAAAAAAATGGCCAAGGAAACCAATGCCGTGCGCATGCGTGTTTCCACCAGCAGCAACAATGAAATCGCGCAGAAAACCTACGAGTCCATCGGCTTCAAGGTAGACACCGAATTCAAGAACTATGTGCTGCCGATCAGCGACGAACTCTGAATCACCTGTACCCTGCTCGCGATGGCATCGACTGGATTACACGGGTCCAACGAGGCGACGGCATCGCGAGCAGGCTCGCTCCCACCTGTTCGTTATCAAACATCAGCCCTTTCATGACATTCCCCGCTACAATCTCGACGCGATTTTCACCTCTTGCCTCGTATAATCCCGACCTTCCCGGCATGTAAGAAAAACTACACCTGTCTGTAGTCTTACCCGAAGTCATCCGCACAGGCCTGCCGAGTTGGGCCATTAACACAGGTGCTTTGCATGGATTTCAACCCGATCGACATTGTGCTGCATCTCGACGTCTACCTCGACATGCTTGTAGCCAACTACGGGGCGTGGATCTACGCCATTCTGTTCATGGTTATCTTTTGTGAAACCGGCCTTGTGGTCATGCCCTTCCTGCCGGGCGACTCCCTGCTGTTCATCGCTGGCGCCGTGGCGGCCGGTGGCGGCATGGACCCGGTACTGCTCGGCGGCCTGCTGATGCTGGCGGCGATTCTGGGCGACAGTACCAACTACATCATCGGACGAACGGCGGGTGAAAAACTGTTCAGCAATCCGAACTCGAAGATCTTCCGCCGCGACTACCTGCAACAAACCCACGATTTCTACGACAAGCATGGCGGCAAAACCGTGACGCTGGCGCGCTTCCTGCCCATCATCCGTACTTTCGCGCCCTTCGTCGCCGGTGTGGGGAAAATGCCCTACCCGCGCTTCTTTGGCTTCAGTGTGCTGGGCACCATCCTGTGGGTCGGCGGCCTGGTGACGCTCGGTTACTTCTTCGGCAACGTGCCGTTCATCAAGAAAAACCTGTCGCTGCTGATTGTGGGCATCATCCTGCTTTCGCTGGTGCCGATGATCATTGGCATGGTGCGTAGCCGCCTTGCGGGTTCGAGCTCAAAAGCCGAATCGCGCTGACACGATGTGGTCTCTGAGCGCCTGGCGTCGCCGGCGCACCCTGGCCAAGCACCCGATTGCCGATGACATGTGGCAACGGGTGCGCCATCACCTGAGCTTTCTCGACGGCATCAGTGCCGCCGAAGACCGATGGCTACGCGAAGCCTGCGTGCTGTTCCTCGAAGACAAGCACCTGACCGCCCTGCCCGGCGTCAAACTGCATCAGGAGCAACGCTTGCTGCTCGCTGCCCAGGCGCAACTACCGCTGCTGCACCTCGGCGACCTGAACTGGTATCAGGGCTTCCACGAAATAATCCTCTACCCCGATGACTTCCTCAGCCCCCAGCGCCATCGTGATGCCAGCGGCGTCGAGCACGAATGGGACGGTGAACACAGCGGTGAAGCCTGGCAGCAAGGCCCGATCATCCTCGCCTGGCCCGGCGTGATGGCCAGTGGTGGCTGGGAAGGCTACAACCTGGTGATCCACGAACTGGCGCACAAACTCGACATGCTCAATGGCGTGGCCAATGGCCTGCCGCCGTTGCATGCCGACATGCGCGTCAGCGACTGGGCCAACGTCATGCAAGAGGCCTATGACGACCTCGACCGGCAACTGGAGCGCAATCCCGATGCCGAAACGGCCATCGATCCCTATGCCGCCGAAAACCCTGCCGAGTTCTTCGCCGTCACCAGCGAATACTTCTTCAGCGCCCCGGATTTGCTGCACGAGGCTTATCCACAGGTGTATCAACAGTTGAAGTTGTTCTATCGCCAGGACCCGCTGGCGAGGTTGAAGCAACTTCAGGCGCATGACCCTGTCTATCAGGCACACCAGTAAGCGCCATACGACTTCTGGTACATGGCGTCGATCCAGGAATATGCCTATAATCGCCGCCACTTTTTGGTCAATCCGGCCAAGTGTTTTTGGTCAACTAACGGGGGCAACGCCCAATGAGCTACAGCAAGATTCCGGCTGGCAAAGACCTGCCGAACGACATCTACGTCGCGATCGAGATTCCGGCCAACCACGCGCCGATCAAATACGAAATCGACAAAGACAGCGATTGCCTGTTCGTTGACCGTTTCATGGCCACCCCAATGTTCTACCCGGCCAACTACGGTTACATCCCGAACACCCTGGCTGACGACGGTGATCCCCTCGACGTGCTGGTCGTGACCCCTTACCCGGTTGCTCCAGGTTCGGTGATCCGCGCCCGTCCGGTCGGTATCCTGAACATGACCGACGACGGCGGCGGCGATGCCAAAGTCATCGCAGTCCCACACGACAAGCTGTCCCAGCTGTACGTCGACGTGAAGGAATACACCGACCTGCCAGCACTGCTGATCCAGCAGATCGAGCACTTCTTCGCGAACTACAAAGATCTCGAAAAAGGCAAATGGGTGAAGATCGAAGGCTGGGCCGGCGCAGACGCCGCCCGCGACGCAATCACCAAGTCGGTTGCTGCCTATAAAGGCTAAGAGCAGCCGCGAGCTTCAAGCGACAAGCTTCAAGAAAAACCCCGGGTGATCCGGGGTTTTTTGTGGGCGCATGATAAGCGCGTTAAACATGACGTTTAACCTTGTTCGATCCTGGTTTCCGCCTGTTTAAAATTCCTCAAGAGCGTCTTACATCCGGTCGTAAATTTCCCGCAAAATTTGAACGAAGCGTTTATTCAAACCCTCACCAGCCGCCAGTAGACTCGTGTTCATGAAAAAGAACACTAGCGGCCCACGCTTCAAGGCGCTCCTCGAAGCAGCGAACATCACGACCACCGGATTTGCCGACTTCCTGGATACGGCTCCGCAAAATGTACATAACTGGTACACCCGCGGCGTGCCTGCCCATTGCATGGAAGAAGTCGCCAGAAAACTCTCCGTCAACAGCGACTGGCTGAAAACCGGCGAAGGCTCGAAAGACGCCCAGCACCTGCGCCTGCTCGACGAGTCCGGCCACACCTTCGATGCCCAGACCATCCGTGGCGTCTACACCGTCATTGAGCCTGCCGACGTCGAACTGCCTCTGTACAAAGAAGCTGCCATCACCCCGGGCTCAAACAAAACCCACGTCATTGAAGACCCCGAGCAATCCATCCGCCTGCCCCGCAATCACCTCGACTCCCTGGAAATCAACCACACCGACGCCATCTGTGCCTTCATGAGCGGCAACAGCATGGGAGAGAAAATTGAAGACGGTTCGACCCTGGCGATTGACCGCGGCCTGACCCAGATTATCGATGGCGAGATCTACGCCATCGAGCATGACGGCATGCTGCGCATCAAATACCTGCACCGACTACCGGGCAACTCCCTGCGACTGCGCAGCCACAACCGTGCCGAGTACCCGGATGAAATTTTCAGGGCTGGAGAAATCGAACAACAGAACATCAGGGTGTTGGGCTGGGTGTTCTGGTGGTCGACCCTGAACAAACGGCGGCCGGTGGTACCGTTTCTTTAAACGCCCCGGAACGCCCATCGGCCACCCACTCAGGTGGCCAAGCGGCTCTGCCCGGCACTTCCCGCTGGGAATTTTCGCCAAACCTGCGTATGCTGCGCCCCACATTTGCGCATCGACCCGCCTTGCGGCTCAGATGCACTGACCTGGCAGATGACTTTCTCCCCAGGTCCCACAGCCGGACGCAAGATCCGGGTGTACGTTTTGAAGGCTGGCGCGGTTTACCAAAAATGATCCAAGCCAGTCCCCGAGAAGCCGGCCACAAGCCGGCTTTTTAATGCCTGAAAGAAAATGTTCAACGACAAAAATCACTCAGCCTCTTGCGCATTCAACGCATAAAACTCCTGCAGCTTGGCTTGCAACAGCTTCTTGTCCGGCAACTGGGTGTGGTACTCCGCGATCAAGGCGGGCGACAGTGAGCGGTTCAGGGCGTATTCGACGATTTCGTCCTCTTTGCTCGCGCACAACAATACGCCGAGCGCCGGGTTTTCGTGTGGCTTGCGGACATTGCGGTCCAACGCTTCAAGATAAAAATCCATCTTCCCCAGGTATTCCGGTTCGAAGCGCCCGACCTTGAGTTCGATCGCCACCAGGCAGTTCAGCCCTCGGTGGAAGAACAACAGGTCCAGCGCAAAGTCACGCCCACCTACCTGCAATGGATATTGCGAACCCACAAAGCAGAAGTCCCTGCCCAGTTCGATCAGAAAATCCCTGAGCCTGTGCAGCAGGCCTCCATGCAAGTCTGTCTCTGCATGGCCACGCTCCAGGGCCAGAAACTCGACCATGTAGGCATCCTTGAACACCTCCAGGGCCTGGGGATGAATTTGTCTCAGCGGTGCTGACACTTTTGCCGGGCTGACCACTGAACGTTCAAACAGAGCCGCCTTGAACTGACGCTCCAGTTCGCGGCTCGACCACTTCTCCTGGATTGCCATGCGCAAGTAAAACTCACGCTCCTCCGGGCGTTTGCTCTGGTTGAGGATAATCAGATTCTGGGTCCAGGGTAATTGTGTCAGCAGTGCTGACACTTTTGCATTGCCCCTGTACGCCTCATAGAACTGGCGCATTCGAAATAGATTTCGTCGTGTAAACCCACGCAGCCCAGGTTGTGTACGCTCAAGGTGCATAGCCAACTGCGCCACCACCCCATCCCCCCACTCCGCCGCTTCAATTTTGCGACTGATGTAAGCCCCAACCTGCCAGTGCAATTCAATCAGCTCAGTGTTGACCGCCTGCATCGCGCGTTGTCGCGCAGTCACAATCAGTTGGGTGATTTCGTTGAAAGCAGAATCGAGAGAGGTACCGCTACGAAGATCATTCACGTCAGGGCATTTCCATGTCGGTTGGAGGGCCCTCTCAATTACTCCTGATACCGACTCAGGAACATTCACAATGTATTTCTGCATGAAACAACGCTAATAACCCTCCATCCCGCCCACAGAACACTTGCCAAGCCAAATTGGCCGATGCTAAATCCACCCCGTCCAAAGACCGCAACCCTTACCCCGGAAGAAGCTCTGTCGGTCGGACTTCGCTTTCAAGCTCAACGGGAACTTACGCAATGGATCTGCACATCCCGACCCTGCTGGTAGTCTCGGTCTTCGTTTTTATTCTGATGGGTTTGTTGACCTGTCATGCCTGGTGGCGTGAAACCCGTGAGCGGCCTCTGGCTTATCTGGGTGCAATGATGCTGCTCGCCGCCCTGGGTGTGGTGCTGGTCAGTTGGCGTGGGCGCGGGGTCGACTTTGTCCCGCTGATTTTTGGCAACGTGGCCCTGTTGCTGAGCGCTGCGATGAACTGGACCGCCATGCGCGTATTGGTCGGGCGCGCGCCGTCGCTGCCGGGAATCTTTGCCGGCGCGGGCATCTGGCTGAGCCTCTGCCTGATTCCCGCGTTCTATGACGCCATGCCGCTGCGCGTCGTGATGTATTCCCTGCTGGCGGCCGGCTATGGCGTGCTGACGGCCGCGGAGTTCTGGCGTAACCGTCAGAGCCTTGATGTCGCGTACATGCCCGCATTGGTTCTGACCCTGCTGCATACCGTTTTCTACATCGTTCGCAGTGTGATCGACAAAAGCCTGCCGCTGGATCAGGCCCTGTCGGGCGTCGGCGAGGGTGTGCGCTTTTTCTCCTTCATGCTGTTCGAATCCATGCTGTACGTCATTGGCATTGCTTATGTGACGCTGGCCATGGTCAAGGAACGCACCGAGCTCAAATTCAAGGCGGCGGCATTCTGCGATTCGCTCACCGGGATCGGTAACCGGCGCGCCTTCATGTCCCACGGAGAGCGGTTGCTGGCGGATAGCCAACGCCGAACGGAATCTGTCGCCCTGCTGTTGTGCGACCTGGATCACTTCAAGCGCCTGAACGATAGCTTTGGCCATCCGATGGGGGATCAGGCGCTGATCGCATTCAGCCGGATTCTGACGGGCAACCTTCGCAATCACGATGTGTTCGGTCGCATCGGCGGAGAGGAGTTTGCCTGCCTGCTCAAAGAGGCGGATGAGCAAGAAGCAGTTCAGGTGGCTGAACGCATCCGCCAGGCGTTTTCCCAACTGTCGATGCTGGAGCCGGGAATGCTCAGTGTCAGCATCGGCGTCGTCACCACCCGCGAGTCGGGCTACGACCTTTCGAGCCTGCTTTCACAAGCCGATGAAGCCCTGTATGGCGCCAAGGATCACGGGCGCAATCGGGTGCAAACCCTGCGCAAGTTGTACCTCAACCTCACGGATAGCTGAACGACTTCACCAATGTCAACTCCCCCACCGCGCGCATCGGCACCAGGAACGTCTCCATCTTCTCGCTCGGCGTTCCTTCCTCGGTAATCACCGTCACCTGCGCGGTGGTCAGCGGCTGGACCGCGTCTTCCTGCCCTTCTTCATCACTGCTGTAGCCGCCGCCGAAGTAGTTCACGTACACCAGGTATTGCCCCTTGATCGGCGCGGGCATGGCGAAGATTTCCGGGCCGTAGCCGGTGGTGACGTCGACATCGAGCGCTGCGCCGTTGGGCGCGACACGGTCGCCGTACCAGATGTGCGCACCGTCGGGGGTGATCAGGTGCAGGTCGAGGTCGGTGCCGTCGCTGTCCCACGCCAGCAAGACGCGCAATTTGGCCGGGGTGGCGCCGCCGCTGCTGTTGAGGAACTGCGTGCGTTTACGTTGTTGGCCATCAGGGCTGCGAACCTCGACGCTATTGCTGCCGTTGGGGAATGAGAACGGGCGATCGAAGTTGCCTGCCGGATCGATTTTCAGCGGCATGCTCACACCGTTGACGATCAGTCGGCCGGGTTCTGTCGATTTCGCTGTGGCCTTGATCTGCCCGCTGATGCGCGCGGTGTTGGCCTGTCCTGCCGGGGTATTCACCGAGGAGGCCGGGTAGTTGACGATCTGCCGGAAGCTTTCCCCTTCGCCCTCAGGCGCGCCGGTGCGCCAGCCACCTGCGGGGGTGTCGAGTTTGACGCTGTCAGCCGCCATCACCTGTGGCAACGCCACCAGCGAACAGAGAAACAGCAAGACCTGTGGATAAAGGAGTTTCATGGTCTATTCCAGCAAGAGGTGGCGGGCGAGCCCTTCGATGTAGGTTTCATCCTGGCCGTTGGGGTGTGCTTCGAAGGCCAGGTGCAGGTATTCGTGGGTCAAGTCGAGGCGGTCTTGCAGCGTCAGCACGCCGCGCACGTAGATGCGCTGGCGTTCGCGGTCGACATAGGGGCGGCCGAAGGGCAGACGGCACACGGCGAAGGTGCTGACTTCGTTGTAGCCGGTTTCACTTTCAAGCCGCGGGCGCCAGCCGCGCCGTTGTTTTTGCAGCCAGTCTTGCGCGGCGGGCAACGCTTCGCAGGACGCGACCGGGTTGTCCCAGCGGCTGAGGCTGGCGCGTGGGTAGGCGTGCAGCAGGATGGCGTCGTAGCGCTGACCGGCACGGGCCTGTTCGACGGCTTGCTGCCAGGACAGTTTGTCCGGGCCAGGTTGGTCGGAATGGTAGGTCACGGTGCTGCCGGCCAGCACCAGGTCGCTGGTCCACGCGGCGATGTCGCGAGACTCGGGCGACGGCGGACGCGGTGCGACCCGCTGGCGGCTGCTGCTGTCGTCGATGCTCAGGCAATCGCCACGGCGCGTGGCGTTTTGCAGCAGGTACGTACGAATGGCCACAGCCAGGGCTTTAGCGGCCTCGACCGGTTCGGCGCTGGCTTCGCGCTGGAGAACCCGGGCGACGTACTCTTCGCGATCCAGGCGCGCCACGAGGTTGTCGTTGAGCAGAAACAGCTCGCCGTCGCTGTGGATATCCAGCGCATTGCCGTTGGCGAACTCAACGCGATAGTCACCCTGCAACGGCCCGGAGGACGCCACAGCACTCCCTGACAGCACGCGCCGAAGCGGATAGCGGGAGAACAGGTCGACCTCTACGCACTGCCCTGCATCCGCAGGCCATGCAACAGGAATCACCGTAGACAATGCTTGCGCATAATCACTGAGTACCCGCTGACTGGTGCCCCGTCCTCCAGACCAGACCGGAGTACCGTCTGCCGTCCAACCGGCAAACCCGCCCTGACGCGATGTTGCGTCCTGATCCGCCAACCAGCTCCAGGTCTTCACTCGCAAACGACTACCGAGCTCACCGACGACATTGCCATCAGCGGCATTGAGCACCACATCGAGCAACGCACGCCGGGCTTGATCCTGTGCCGGCAGTGCCGACAGCACCTTCAACAGTTCCGCCACCGAAACCCGTGTGGCCGGTTGCAATGAAGGCAAATCCAGCAACCATGGCGGCGCCTGCCGCGTCTGCCAATAGGCTCGCCAGTCGGCATCGCGGATGCCCAGCCGTGTCGGCTCAAAGTACAAACCACACGATTTCACCAACGCCTGATCACGCTCGATCCTGCCGCCCGTCGTACAGCAATAAACCTCTTCCTTCGACTGGCCACGACATTCATACGCCGGTTCACGCGCCCCGGTATCCACCAGCCAGGCGTAGACAAACAACTTCCACACACTGCCCAGCGGCGTCTGCAAGGTCTGCAGCAACGGCTCACGGGTGATCACCTGCGTTCGGCTCAGGGACAACAAATCGCCCTTGAAGGCCAGGCGCAAAGGTTCGTCCTGCGCCGTTGCCAGCACAGGGATCAAACACAGCAACCAAGCCATCAGCAGCCTGTGCACGTCAGTGAACCGTGACCTGGCCAAGGGCTGCCTTTTGTTCCAGCGCTTGATGTTGCGGCGCATACACCTGAGTGAAACGCACCGGCGGCAAGTTGAATTGGCCCTTCTGCGAGAAACGCACCAGATGCCGCAAGCGCAATTCGCCACTCAAGGCATCGACCGGAACGGCGTAAGCCATTTGCCCCGGCTCGAAACGCGCCTTTTCCAGCGATGTCGGTTCGGTGCCGGTCTTGCCCATGAGCTTGATGCCCCAGGTGGTGCGCTCGACATCGGCGCCCGGTGGCAGCGGCACTTCCAGCAGGCCGTAGCGCAACGGTTTGGCGGCTTTGCTGGTGACAATCACTTCGTCAAGATAGAGGTTGTCGCTGGACAGCGGCGCATTGCCGACGGCTTCAAGTTTGAAGGTGAAGGCCTCATCCCCCGGCACCAGTCGCGACAGCCGACGGGTGATAGTCATCGCCATCGGATCGACCGTCGGCTGTTGGCTGCGGTAGCTCAATGCGGCGCGCAGCGGACGCTCTTGTGCGCCGGTCAGCGTCAACACCGCCGGTACTGGTGCAGGCCCCTGCCACGTCCAATACATCTCACCAGAAACCCCGTACCGTTTCTTCCAGCCTTCACCCGGCGCCAATGCAATGGTGGGCGATGCCTGCTCGATGCTGCGTTGCAGCCAGGTCAACGCCAACGCACGCTCCAGGGTCGATTGCTGTGGCAGCAAACGTTGCAGCAAGGCCTGGGCGTGAGCCTGATCGAAGGGTTGCAGTGACAGGTTCAGCGCTTCGGCAAACGGCTGGGAACTGACCGCCAGACGTTGCTGCGCATCGCTCAGTTGCCGATTGAACGCGTCCGGCAAAACGACCTTCGCTTGCCTGGCCAGCGAGGCCGTCAGCACGCGTGCGGCAGCCAGCCCCAGCGCAGAATCCGGATCGCTCATGACCAGGCTATCTTCACCGTCTTCCATCAGGTTCGCGGCAGTGCCCTCGCCCGCTTTCGCCAAATCATCCATCAAGCCACTGAGCAAGGTGTTGACCGGCAACTGCATCTGTTTGGCGAACGACAGGATCAGCGCCCGCTGCAACAGCGGCGTGTTCCTGGCCTGTTTGGCGTAGACCTCCAGCACCCGCTGCCAATGCTCCGGCGGCAGGCTCAGTTCCAGCACCTGGCTGGCGTGCCAGTCGGCGTAATAGGCGTAGGCGGTGAGGAACGCATCCGGCTCGCCGTCCATGCCCCACCAGGTGAAGCTCGCCGAAGGGCCGGCCATTTGCACCAGGCGCAGGCGACTGTTTTGCATGATCAGGCGCAAGCGATCGCGGATCTGCGGATTCGCCGCCAGCGTCGGGTAGGCGATGCTCAACGGCAGCAGGCGACTGGCCGTCTGCTCGACGCCACCGTAGGGGTAGCTCAACAGATCGTCGAGGGCCGAACGGAACAACGCTTGCGGACTGTCGTCCAGGCGCAGGCGGATATCGGTCGCGTCTGCCGGCAGAGTCAGCGGTGTATCGCCGCTGCTCACATCGAGACTCTGCGATTGCGTCACTTGCCAGCCTTCACCCGTCGCGCTCAGGCGCACCGCCAGGGCATCAGCGGTTTTGCCGTCCTGCACCAGCTCGGCGCTCCACTCGCCATTGGCCAGCTCGAAGGCCGGCAGCGGGATGTAGTTGATGCCGCTGTTCAGGGTGACAGGCACGCGCTGTTCGTTGCCGGCGAAATGGGTCACCAGCCCGGCCTTGACCGGTTTCTCGGCCTGACTGAAGGCGAACACACCCAGGTCCGGTTTGTCGCCAGCGCGGAATTGAGTTGGACCGCTCCATTTCAAGTACAGCGGTTTTTCCGAGCGTACGAATTGCTTCTTCTGCCCGACCTGACCGTCATCGGCGATAGCCCTGGCGGTGATGCGCCAGCGGGTCAGGGAGTCCGGCATCTTGAAGGTGAAGCGGGTCTTGCCGCTGGCATCGGTCAGCAATTCCGGTTGCCACGCCGCCGTGTCGACGTCCTCGCGACGCGGCCGCTCCAGCACTTTCACGCCGCGCTCACTGCGATTGGCTTTACCCGGCGCACCAGGGCTGCCTGGCAAGGCGACGTCATAACTGATGAACGACAAACTGGCGCTGGTGCGCACGTTGTTGCGCCGTGGGTGATAGAAGAACTGGTCGATGCTCGGCGCCACTTCCGGTTGCAGAGCGTAGACCATTTCATCAACCACGCTGACCGTCAGGTGCGCGGGAATCGCTTTGCCGGCGAACTGGGTGGTCAGGTCTACCGAGACGGTGTCACCCGGCTGATAGGTTTCCTTGTCCGTCGTGATGGCCACGTCGATCTGTGGCGTGACCACCTTGATGCCGGCGTTCTGGAAACTGTATTGGCCGCCCTTGGTGTACAGCACCGAGAAGGTCAGGTTCGGCGCGAAACCGTCCTTCACCGGGATGCGCGCGCGGTACTGGGTATCGCTGAGTTTCTCCATCTTCAGCCAGTCGGCGCCCCTGGACAGCAGCGCGGTCGCTTCGACCTTGTCGCGCTCCAGCGACAGCAGGGCATCGCTGACCGGCTCCGGGAAGGTGATCAACGCCAGCGCTTCATCGCCTGCGATGTACTCGGGCTTGTCGAGGACGATTTCCACGGTGCCGGGTACCGCTTTGACACCCTCACCAGTGACCGAATGACCGGTGGCGCCAACCACGCGGCCATGCTCATCCTTGAGCGTCAGGTTGTAGGTGCCCGGCCGGTCGAAGGCCAGGGTGAAACCCTTGTCGGTTGCCGCGAGTTTGCCTTCACCGGTGCTCTGGTCTTCCAGGAGTACCCAGCCGTAACTGCCGGGCGAAACGGCTTGGGCCTGCTCGCCCTCACGGGTGTAGCTGAAGGCAACCTTGTCACCCACCGCACTGAAGCGTTGAGGCGCGCTCAAGCGGAAATTCGCCGCGCCGCGGTCGATGAGGATTTCCTTGGTGGTTTTCACGCGATACGCCGCACCGTCGCTGGCAAACACCGTGAGCATGTAGCGACTCGGCTTGTCCGCTGCCGGCAAGTCAAGGGACGCATTGCCCTTGGCATCTGTGGTCAATTCGGTGCTGGTCAGCTCCACCGGAAATTGCCCGAGGTATTGCAGTTCGTTGTCGACCATCGACAGCTGCTGGGCACGCAGGCTCAGGCTCAACTTGGCATTGGCCACCGGCTTGCCGTCCGGGTACAGCAATACCAGGCTGCCCTTGACCGGTTCGCCGGTACGGTAATCCTGCTTGGCCAGATTGAGCGAAATCTCGAAGTGCGGCTTGATGTATTCAGCGACGCGAAAGGCGCTGCTGTAGGCCTGGTCCTTGTAGCTGAAACGCAGTTCATAGCCACCAGCCACTGCGTTGTCCGGCAACTGGAACCGGCCCTGGGTGCCAGCCTTGGAATCGAGCTTCAGATCGAGGGATTGCAGCGCCGTGCCGGTCGCATCGAGCACGGTCACGCTGACGTCGGCTGCGCTTGGCTGCACCGAATCCCGCGCGTTCTTGAATTCTCGCCCAACGATTTTCAGCGACACCCAATCCCCCGGCCGATACAGCGGCCGGTCGGTGAAGGCATAGAGTTTGGTGTCGTAGATTTCGCTGTCGTAGTAGAAATTCTCGGAGACGAACACCCCGCCCTCTTCGTCCTCGCCGATCACGAACGAACGCTCGGGGCTGACGTGTTTCAGGCGCAGCAAGCCATCGGTATCCGTGGCGCCGCTGCTCATCACACCGAGGCCATCGGTCCACAGCACATTGACCTTCGGCACCGAACTGCCTTCGTGTTTGCGCGCAGCCCACACCAGTAATTCGTCACCGGCAATCTTGCTCACCGCCACGGTGTTGGAGACAAACACCATGGTGGTCGCGCGGTACTTGCCGATCAGCGCTTCCACCAGATACAGGCCCGGTTTGAGGTTGCCCAAAGGGATGTAGACGTTGCCCGGCGCGACGCTGACAAAATCGCTGGAAGAACCGGCCAGGTTCACCCCGGCAGGTGGCTGGATCGGCTTGGCCTGCCACAACGGATAACGGAACTGGCCGACCACCGGCAAACCCGGTATCAACGCGAATTGCGGCTGCGCATCGTAGGGCGTTGGCGCGGCCATCGCGTTGCCCATCTTCAGCTCCGGCACTTCCTCGGTGACTTGTTTACGCGACTCGTAGGAAAACGCCCGCTGCATCACCCGACGGGATTTGCGATACCAGTTGTCCCACAGGTACGCGAGGGTGTTGGACAGGCCTTCACCCTTGAACTGGCCATCGCTGACCACCCGATGCAGGTTCTTCTGGCGCTTGAGGAAATCCAGTGGTTTGTCGATGCGATACACACGAATGTCGGCGCCGCCGTAGGGTTCCATGCGAAACCGGCGATAGTCGCGGCCCGGCGCTTCGAGTCGGACCATCGCCTGCTCATCGCTGGCAAAACTGCTGTCGGCCAGCAGGAAAAAACTCTCACCGGCCACTGGCGCATAGCCGCTGGCCGGGACCGAATCTTCGGCGTTTGCCGCCGAGAAAGGCAACACCAACACCAACATCAGAGACAGAAAACGCAGCATGCGGGCACCGGTCATTGGGAGAGAAAATTCAGTCGATAGACGCCGATGAAGTTGGGGTTGGCTGCGTCGGGTATCCATCGGGTGTCCTTCCATGTCATGAGTTGCTGCAGGCTTGCCGAACGCATGCCGTTGTCGGTGGGGGTGGTGGTGCCAGTGTGGTAGGCGATGTAGCGGCCCATCCAGATCATCAGGTGCTGGTCGTCGCCCTGATCGAAAAACATCAGGTCGCCAGGGCGTGCTTGAGACACATCGCGACTGACCAGATGGCTGTTGAACTGGATCAATTTGATCGCGTTGACGTATGGCCCGACTTTGCCGCCGCCCTGCTGCCATTGCTGGGCAAGACCGCGCTGGGCATCGCTCAATTGCAGCTCCGGCGGCAGGTAACGATTGGACAGGCCATTGCTGCGCAGCCATTTGTCGTCATGGACTTTCAACGCTTCATTGGCAGCGAAGCGCACCAGCCCGGCACAGTCTTGCTGATACCAACGGGGGCTCGGGCCCTGGCTCAGTTGCTCCTGGGCGATGCGCACGAACCAGGCACGAAATACCTGGGACTGCTGTGGGTCAAGCGATGGTGCCTCGACAGCGCGGGCAGCCGCGCTCAGCAACAGAGCCAGCAAGCCGAAACTTCGGATCAATGCCGTCACAGCGCTTTCCACTCCAGCGGCAGCCACTGCCAGTGACCGTCTGGCTCGCTGCCTTCGGGCAAGGTCAGGGCATATTTGCCGTAGCCGCCGAGCTTGCGCAGTTTCGGGATCAGGTAGGTTTGCGCGGCGTTGTAGAACACCGGCTCCAAGTCCTGGGGCAGACTGTCGAGGGTTTCCTGCTGCATCAGTTGCGCCATCGAATCCGGGCCGAAATAGACCGGCATCAGCAGGTCTTTCGGTACCACGTCGGCCATCGGCGGGAAGTGTTTTTCGAGGGTGCCGAGGGCCTTGTCCACCAGCTTGTCGTCGAGGGAAAACAGCAGCGTCGAACCGTGGCGCGCCAGGCTCACGCGCATGAACGCCTTGCCGGTGATGGCGTCGGGATCTTCAGCGTCCTTGGCCGCATAAGGACCGAAACTGGAGCTGACCTGACGTTGCCACTGATGGCTCTGGCCTTCCTGCTTTTCCACCACCGGGAAGGCCCCTTCTTCGACATTGCTCTCGTAGGCGCCGACCATCGAGCTGAACAGGTTGCCCAGATCCCCATCGAGTTTGCCGCTGTCGTCATCGTTGAGGCTGGCCACCAGCAAGGGCGTGTACAACCGCGAATCGGCATACCAGCACAGGCCCGCTGCGCCGGCCATGTGTTCAGTCAGCGCCTGGGCCACTTTCTCCTGCGCACCGAGTTTCACCAGCAGCGGTTTCTGTTGTTCGGCGGCCAGCGGCAACGCCACACAAGCGCTGGCGCCCATAGGCATGGCTTGCCAGATCGGTTTGAAATCGAAGTCCGGCTGATTATCGAGCTCATCCATGGCCAGGAAGCTGTGCCAGCCCTTGTCGTCCATGTCGAAGCGCAGGCCGGCGAAGTTCGGAATGAAGCGCTGGTAACCCATGGCCAGCACACTGGCATTCACCGACAGGCGTTGTTTCACCTCCGGCGCACGCGGCGGCAGGCCGAAGGCTTCGGGGAACAGTTTTTCGCCATTGAGCAGCGCGGCAATGGCCATGGTCGACACGCTGCCTGGCTCCTCCGTTGCACCACTCTGCGGATCGTAGAGTTTCACCGGATTGGACAGCACCACCAGCTTGTCGCCATGGGACGCGAACAGCAGCGCCTTGCTCGCGTTGTAGTTGAGTTGATAGAGCGCCACGTCGTCGCTGCCGACCTTCACTTCCGCGATTTTGCTTAGCTGCGAGTCGTCCAGCGCCACTTTGGCCAGCGGCTCCAGCACCTTGGCCAGCCCACCGCGATCCATCACCAACAGGAAATCCTTGAGACGCCCGTCCGCCCCGCGCCACAACGCTACGTCGGCGGGCTGATCGAACAGCTGCTCGATCAAGGTGTCCTGCAGTTTCAAGTCATGCTCGTAGATGATCCGTCGCAAACTGCCGATCAAGCCCAGGCGATCGGCGTGGGTTTCGTAATAGAAGACGAAATCTTCGGTCAGGGTTTCCTTGAGGAACGGCACCGCCAGCAGGTCCTTGGGCAGCTGGCTCAGGGAATGGGTTTCCAGCAAGCCATCCGGGCGACTCATGCCCAGTTTGTCACTGGCCAACACCGGCGCCGGGGTCTTGGGCTTGTGCATGAACCAGCCCAACCCACCGGCCACGCCAACGACCAGGCACATCCCGATCAGCAGCGTCGGCCAATGCAGGGAAGGTTTGGCCGCGGGTGCGTCAGCGGCGGGGGTAACAGTGCTATCACTCATGTTCACAAAACCCGATGTTCATCCGTGGAGCGGGATGCTTAATAGTTGAAAGTCTTGACCAGCAGCAGGTCGCCGATTGCGCGCAGGGGCACGATGAAGGTCTCGCGTTTTTCATCGACGGTGTTTTCGTTGAGCACCAGGTTGATCTGCGAGGTAATCACCTCGTTCTGGTTGCTGGTCTCATCGAAGTTATAGCCGCCGCTGCCGAAGTTGCCCCAATAGTTCACGTAAACCAGATAGGTGCCACGCAGCGGTGCGGTCATGGTGAACATTTCCGGGCCCGGACCATCGACGCCATCAGGGTCGAGGCCGCCGCCGTTGGTCAAGGCCGAGTGCGCCCAGAAGGCATGCTGGCCGTCAGGCGTGACAACATGCAGGTCGAGTTCGGCTTTCGGATCGTCCCAGCCCAGCACCACGCGAATCCTGGCCGGGGTCCGCAGGTTGTTGGCTTCGTAGAATTGCACACGCTCGAGCGACTGGCCTTCGGCGCTGCGCACTTCGACGCTGTTGGAGCCGGCGCCAAACGCATAGGGCCGGGCAAAACGCCCTTGCTCGTCGGTATAGAGATTCAGCGGATTGCCGTTGACCGCCAAGGTGTGCGGCCCACGCTGGGTGCCCAGGGCCTTCAGCTGGCCTTCGATCATCGTGCGATTGCGCTGCACACCCCGATCAATCGGCGGCGTGGGATAGGCGACTTGCGGGTTTTCGCTACGGTCCAGCAGACCGTTGTAACGCCAGCCACCCACCGGTTCCGATAACTCGGCACTCGGCGCAGCCAGAATCACCGGCACGATAGCCAACCCGATCAGCAGCAAAAGAAATGAGCGCATGCGACGCCTCCTGCCATGCATGACGAAACCTTGCGCCTGATCCTGGGCGCGTTACAGATGTGGATACTGTGTTTCGTCTGAAAGACCCGTGACTGCGGGGTCGTATAGGGCTCGAAGGTTAGCCATTCGGATGTTTTTTAACAATCGGATGGCTCCGAAATTGCGGTGGAAGTCACGGTAATGGGTGGACGGTGAGCCGAATAAGTATCATATTCGGCTCATTATGTGAGCCGAATAGCCCGTCTAATCGGCTCACCCCACTTAGAGCATCAAGTTCATGACACCTCAATGGATATGGCAGCAGCCTGATTGGCCGGGTTTCACCTGGAATGCCGAACGCCTGGCGCCCTTGTTACGCGAGTGCGTTCAAGCGCAAGGTCGGCTAATGGGCATGGCCAGTTCCGTGGGCAGCTCGCTGAGCGCGCAAAGTGAGCTGGATGCGTTGTTGCAAAACATCGTCACCTCATCGGCCATTGAAGGTGAGCAACTGAACGTCGGTTCCGTTCGTTCGTCGCTGGCTCGGCGCTTGGGCCTGGATCTGGTTGATGGCGATAGAGTCAGCCAACGCAGTGAAGGTCTTGCGCAATTGATGCTCGATGCTACGCAGCATTTTGCCGAGCCACTGACGCTGGATCGCTTGCTGCACTGGCATGAATGGTTGTTTCCGGAGCAGGACGGCGACCTCGCCGCCCGGGCGATACGTGTCGGTGCATTGCGAGGCGATGAACCGATGCAGGTCGTCTCCGGTCGTCTCGACAAGCCGACCGTGCACTTCGAAGCGCCGCCTCGACTGGGCCTTGAGCGTCAACTCGAAATCTTCCTCGACTGGTTTGAGAGCGGCCGAAACCAGGCCGGACTCGACCCATTGCTGCGTGCTGGCCTCGCACACTTCTGGTTTGTCACACTCCACCCGTTTGACGACGGCAATGGTCGCCTCACGCGCACCATCACCGACCTGGCTTTGGCGCAGGGTGAGGCTCAGGCGATTCGTTTTTATGCAATGTCGGCAAGTATTCTTGAGGACCGCTCCGGTTACTACCGCGTGCTGGAAACCAGTCAAAAGGCTACGACAGATGTCACTGAGTGGTTGGAGTGGTTCCTGCAAACGCTTCTGCGCAGCCTGCAACAAGCCATGACGCGGATCGACAGTGTGCTGGGCAAGGCGCGATTCTGGCAGGCACATCAGAGATCCGAGCTGTCGGCCGAGCAAACAAAAGTATTGAATCGCTTGCTCGACGGCGGCGAAAGAGGCTTCGAGCACGGCATCAGCGCGGCTCAATACCAGGCCGTCGCCAAAGTATCCAAAGCAACCGCGACCCGTCATCTGACCGAACTGCTGGACAAAGACTGCCTGAAACGCCTGCCCGGTGGCGGGCGCAGTACCCGGTACCAGATCAAATACCCCGATGAGGCGTGAACCTGAGGCCTGAAACCATTGCACCCAAACACCCCCCCTCATTTGCCCATAACCCCCCTATCTGCTAGTGTCGCGCCGGTTTAACGTCAACCGGAAATCGCCGCCATGGCCCGCAAAAAAGCTGCACTGGATTTCGAACAGTCCCTCGCCGACCTGCAAACGCTGGTGGAGCGTCTGGAGAATGGCGAATTGTCGCTGGAGGACTCGCTGGCCGCTTTCGAGCAAGGCATCGGTCTGACCCGCGATTGCCAGGCGGCGCTGGCCCAGGCCGAGCAAAAGGTTCAAGTGCTGCTCGAGCGTGATGGCGAGTTGGCCGAGGAACCCTTCGACGCGGACCAGCCAGAATGATTGCAGCGTACTCGGCCACCAGCCAGGCTCGCGTCAATGCGGCTCTGGAAACCCTGTTCACGGCACCGGGCCCGGAGCTTGCGCGGTTGTACGAGGCCATGCGCTACAGCGTAATGAATGGCGGCAAGCGCGTGCGCCCACTGCTGGCCTATGCCGCGTGCGAAGCGTTGGGCGGCAAGCCTGAGCAAGCCAACGGCGCGGCCTGTGCAGTGGAACTGATCCACGCCTATTCACTGGTGCACGACGATTTGCCGGCGATGGACGATGACGATCTGCGTCGCGGCCAGCCCACCACCCACAAGAAATTCGATGAAGCCTGCGCGATCCTCGCCGGCGACGGTTTGCAGAGCCTGGCTTTCAGCGCGCTGCTCGATCCAAATCTGAGCAACACGGATGCCGACATCCGCCTGCAAATGGTCACCGCCCTGGCACTGGCCGCAGGTCCGGCGGGCATGGTCGGCGGCCAGGCCATCGACCTCGGCTCGGTCGGTCTGAAACTCGACCAGAAAGCCCTGGAGTACATGCACCGGCACAAAACCGGCGCGTTGATCGAGGTCAGCGTCAAGCTTGGTGCCCTGGCCAGCGGCCGTGCCGAGAAAGACGAACTCAAGTCCCTGCAGGCTTATGCACAGGCCATCGGCCTGGCATTCCAGGTGCAGGACGACATCCTAGACGTCGAAAGCGATACCGAAACCCTCGGCAAACGCCAGGGTGCCGACATTGCCCGGGACAAACCGACCTACCCGGCCCTGCTCGGCCTCGACGCGGCCAAGGCTTATGCCCTGGAGCTGCGCGACCAGGCCCTGCACGCACTGCGACCGTTTGACGCGGCCGCCGAGCCGTTGCGTGATCTGGCCCGGTATATCGTCGATCGCCGCAGCTGACGGCGAATCCGCCAAAAAGGACCAACGCGTGGGCAGGGGGCGATGCATCAGGTAAACTGCCGCATCTTTTATACCTATAACGATTCGCCTGATGCCCACGACGTTTCATGAGATTCCCCGCAAGCGCCCGACCACGCCCCTGCTCGACCGCGCGAACACGCCGGACGGCCTGCGCCGGTTAGGCGAAGCCGAGCTGGAAACCCTGGCCGATGAGTTGCGCCTGGAATTGCTCTACACGGTCGGCCAGACCGGTGGGCATTTCGGTGCCGGCCTGGGCGTGATCGAGCTGACCATCGCGCTGCATTACGTCTTCGACACCCCGGACGACCGGTTGGTGTGGGACGTAGGTCATCAGGCTTATCCGCACAAGATCCTCACCGGTCGTCGCGAGCGCATGGGCACCCTGCGCCAGAAGGACGGCGTTGCCGCCTTCCCGCGTCGCTCCGAGAGCGAGTACGACACCTTTGGCGTCGGCCACTCCAGCACCTCGATCAGTGCCGCGCTGGGCATGGCGATTGCCGCCCGCCTGCAAAACAGCGAGCGCAAGGCCATCGCGGTGATCGGCGACGGCGCCCTGACCGCGGGCATGGCGTTCGAGGCGCTGAACCATGCGCCGGAAGTGGACGCCAACATGCTGGTGATCCTCAACGACAACGACATGTCGATCTCGCGCAATGTCGGTGGCTTGTCGAACTATCTGGCGAAGATCCTTTCCAGCCGTACTTACGCGAGCATGCGCGAAGGCAGCAAAAAAGTGCTGTCGCGCCTGCCCGGTGCCTGGGAAATCGCCCGTCGCACTGAAGAATACGCAAAAGGCATGCTGGTTCCCGGCACGCTGTTCGAGGAGCTGGGCTGGAACTACATCGGCCCGATCGATGGCCACGACCTGCCAACCCTGATCGCCACCCTGCGTAACATGCGCGATCTGAAAGGTCCGCAGTTCCTGCACATTGTCACCAAGAAGGGCAAAGGCTTCGCCCCGGCGGAAGTCGACCCGATCGGCTACCACGCCATCACCAAACTCGAACCGCTGGACGCGCCGGCTGCCGCGCCGAAAAAAGCCAGCGGCCCGAAATACTCCGGTGTGTTCGGTGAATGGCTGTGCGACATGGCGGCTGCCGATCCGCGCCTGGTCGGGATTACCCCGGCGATGAAGGAAGGCTCGGACCTGGTCGCTTTCAGTGAGCGCTTCCCGCTGCGCTACTTCGACGTGGCCATTGCCGAGCAGCACGCCGTCACCCTCGCGGCCGGCATGGCCTGCGAAGGCGCCAAACCCGTGGTGGCCATCTATTCGACCTTCCTGCAGCGCGGTTACGACCAGCTTGTTCACGATGTGGCGGTGCAGAACCTCGACGTGCTGTTCGCCATCGACCGCGCCGGCCTGGTGGGCGAAGACGGTCCGACCCACGCCGGCAGTTTCGACCTTTCGTACCTGCGCTGCATCCCCGGCATGCTGGTGATGACCCCGAGCGACGAAAACGAACTGCGCAAGATGCTCACCACCGGTCACCAGTACGAAGGCCCGGCGGCGGTGCGTTATCCACGTGGGAATGGCCCGAACGCGACTATCGAGAAAGACCTCGAACCGATCGAGATCGGTAAAGGTGTAGTCCGCCGCCAGGGCAGCAAAGTTGCCCTGCTGGTGTTCGGCGTGCAACTGGCCGAAGCCCTGAAAGTCGCCGAGACGCTGGACGCGACCGTGGTCGACATGCGCTTCGTCAAACCTCTGGATGAAGCGCTGGTTCGCGAAATCGCCGGCAGTCACGAACTGCTGGTGACCGTCGAAGAGAACGCAATCATGGGCGGCGCCGGTGGCGCGGTCAGCGAATTCCTCGCCCGCGAAAACATCCTCAAGTCGATGCTGCACCTGGGCTTGCCGGACATTTACGTCGAACACGCCAAGCCTGCGCAAATGCTGGCTGAGTGTGGTTTGGACGAAGCGGGAATCGAAGCGTCCATTCGCGAGCGCCTGCAACTGCTCGACCGCTAAACACACTCTCCCTGTGGGAGCGGGCTTGCCCGCGAAGAGGCCGGCACATCCAACATCAATGTTGGCTGTACCGACGCCTTCGCGAGCAAGCCCGCTCCCACAGTGTTTTGTGGACCTCTCAAAATTGTATTTGCCTCAAAGCACCATCGGACTACCAATGAAGTTCTCCCACCTCGCCTTGCCTCTGTTTCTGCTGCCCACCACCAACGCTTTAGCCGACACCTTCGAACGCGACCAGGCACTGAAGCTGCCCGACGTGCTGATCAGCGCCAACCGCCAAGTCGAGGCGCGCAACGACAGCAGCGCCGCCAACACCGTCTTCACCCGCGACGACATCAATCGCCTGCAACCCGATAGCGTCACGGATCTGCTGCGTCGGGTGCCGGGCGTGCAAGTCTCGCAGACCGGTGGGCGCGGCAGTCTTCCGGGTGTCTACATCCGCGGCACCCAGTCGGCCCAGAGCCTGGTGTTGGTGGACGGCCAGCGCATCGGCAGTTCGACCTCAGGTGACAGCAACCTGCAACACATCAACATCGACCAGGTCGAGCGCGTGGAAGTGTTGCGCGGCTCCCGCTCGGTGATTTACGGCAGCGATGCGATCGGCGGAGTGATCCAGATCTTCACCCGCCGTGGCGGCGAACAGGGCCTGCAACCGCGACTGCACATGGGTTTTGGCAGCAACCAGACCTGGGAGCGCAGCCTCGGTTTGTCCGGTGGCGATGAAAAAACCCGCTTCAACCTTGGCGCCAGCCTCGACGAAACCGTCGGGATCAATCGTACTCACGAGTCGTATCCCAGCGACGGCGACCATGACGAATACCGCAACAAGTCGTTTAGCCTGAGCCTGAGCCACGCCCTGACCGATGACATCGAAGTCGGCACCAATGTGCTGGATAACCGTGGCAAGAGCGAATTCGACAGTCCGTTCGACTCAGCTCAACAGCAGCCTTACAACGAATTCGATGTGAGCAGTGTCAGCAGCTACATTGACGCGCGTATTAATGAAGCATGGAAAACCCGTGTTGAATTCGGCCACAGCGAAAACCGCGAGAAGACCCTGGACAAGCTCAGTGACGAACGCAGCGTTTTCAACACCTACCGCGACTCGGTGACCTGGCAGAACGATCTGACGCTCGACGAGCGCAACAGCCTGATGTTGGGCGGCGACTGGTACGAAGACCGGATCAATAGCAGCACGCCGTTCGACGAGGACAGCCGCTGGAACCGCGCAGCATTCATCCAGCATCGCTTTGAGGCGGACAGTTTCTCCACGGAGTTGGGCCTGCGTCACGACGATAACCAGCAGTTCGGCAGCCAGAACACCTGGAGCGGCACCTTCACCCTGCCGCTGAACCCGGACAACGAAGTGCTGCTGACCTACAGCGAAGGCTTCCGCGCGCCGACGTTCAACGATCTTTACTACCCGGACTTCAGCAACCCGGACCTCAAGCCTGAAACCTCAAAAAGCTATGAGCTGCAATGGCGCAGCCAATTGACCGAGAGCAGTCGCCTGGAGACGTCGCTGTATCGCACCGACCTTGAAGACGCGATCATCTTCGGCAGCAACTCGCGCCCGGAGAACGTCGCCTCGGCGCGGATCAACGGCTTCGAAGCCGCGCTGAAGCAGGAACTGTTCGATTGGCAGAGCAACCTCGGCGTGGCGATCATCGACCCGCGGGATCGTGACACAGGCCACACCCTGGCCCGTCGCGCACGGCGCACCTTGAGCTGGGATCTCGACCGGCAGTTCGATCGCCTGGGTCTCGGCGCCAGCTGGCAAGCGGTCAGCAGCAGCTATGACGACCTGAACAATCAACAGCCGCTCGGTGGTTATGCCTTGTTGGGGTTGCGTAGCAGTTGGGAGCTCAATCGTGAAATCAAGCTGGAGCTGAAGGTCGATAACCTGCTGGACAAGGGTTACAGTCGGGCGCTGTACAGCTACCTGGGTAGCCAGTATGGGTATCGCGAGGAAGGTCGGGCGTGGATGTTCGGGGTGACCTGGACACCGGGGATCTAAAGCCAGACTCGATCATTTGTGGCGAGGGGCTTGCCCCCGTTCGGTTGCGCAGCGACCGCAATCAGGCTGATGTCGCATGCCTGATGAAACATCATTCTAAGACTTGGGGCTGCTTCGCAGCCCAACGGGGGCAAGCCCCCTCGCCACAGGTCAGCGGTTCGGCTGAAGAAGCTGGCACAGCTTTGCAGTCGCCTCGACCATCTGCCCACTCGGCCGCTCCAGGCCCTTGTCCGTCACCAAACGCAATTGCCCTTGTGCCACCGCCGCCACCTGCGGCCAGGCTTTCCACGCATCGAGCTGCGCCTGATCACTGGCCAGAATCACTTCGGGATTACGCTGCAGCACGGCTTCCACACTGACTTGCGGTGCCGGCAGTTTCAGGTCGGCAAATACGTTTTGGGCACCGCAGACCGCCAGCGCATCGCTGATGATCTGCTCACCACCAACCGTGTACAGCGGCCGATCCCAGACCTGATAGAACACCCGTAACGGCCGATCCCGTCGATAGCGTTGGCGCAATTCACCCAGCCGCTGGCGTAAATCGGTGGCCAATGAAATACCGCGCTCAGGCCGGCCGAGCTGAGCGGCAATAGCCTCGATCTGCGTCGTGAGCTGGTCCAGGCTGTGGGGCTCGGCGACGTAGGTGGGAATGTTCAGGCGCTTGAGCTGGTCACGCTGGGCCGGGCCGACGCTACCGGGCCATAGCAGCAACAGATCGGGTTTCAGGCTGAGCAAGCGCTCCATGTCCAACTGGCCATAGCGGCCAACGGAGGGCAGGTTCTTCAGTTCATCAGGTCGTTCACCAGCGTCCAGCACGCCGACCAGCAGGTCGGCGGAGCCCAGCTCGATGACGATTTCAGAGAGCGACGGTGCAAGGCTGACAACCCGCTCGACCGCGATGGCCGAGCGACTGGCGGCCAGCAACAAAATCGCCAGCCAGACCGCGCGCATCAACCGAGTTGACGCGGAATACGATAGAGGTAGAACAGCACGGCGGTCGACAGCGCCAGCAGCATCAGCGGCACAGCCTCGAGACCGACGAACACCGCCAGGGCAGCGATCCAGGCCGGCAGCCCGGCGGCGAGGAATGCCGTGCGCCGCTTGGCCGCCAGACTGATCCAGGCGGCAGGTTCTTCAGGGGTATCGAGGGCTTTCTGGGTGGCGATCAGCGCGTGTTTGTAAGCACCGAAAAACTTCAGGCTGACAAACATCGAGGCAACTCCGGCGATGAACAACGGCATCGCCAGCACCGGCAGGATGGCGTCGCTCTGGCCGAACACCGCGTTGATCACAAACAGCGGCAACAAGGCCAGTGCCAGGTATTGCCACCAGTTGACGGACAGTCGCCGCCGCACCTGACCGCGGGTCACGCCCGGTCTGCCTCGCCCTGATGCTCGTTGCCCATCATGTGGTCGAGCTTGCTGGCCTTGGTCGCCAGGTAGAGTCGGTTATGCGGGTTGTGGCCGGTGTGCAGCGGCACGCGCTCGGCGACCACGATACCCATGTCGGTCAAGGCTTTGACCTTGCGCGGGTTGTTGGTCATCAGGCGCAGGGACTTCACGCCCAGGTGCTCCAGCATCGGCAGGCACATGGCGTAGTCACGCTGGTCGGCGGCAAAGCCCAGGCGCTCGTTGGCTTCAACGGTATCGGCACCACCGTCCTGCAACTCATAGGCGCGGATCTTGTTCAGCAGGCCAATGCCACGACCTTCCTGACGCAGGTAGAGCAAAACCCCACGACCTTCGCGTGCGATGGCCTGCAAGGCGGCCTCCAGTTGCGAGCCGCAGTCGCAACGCTGGCTGAACAGGGCATCGCCCGTCAAGCATTCGGAGTGCAACCGGCCGAGCACCGGGGCACCGTCGGCGATCTCACCCAGGCTCAGCACAACGTGCTCGCGGCCGGTGGCTTCATCGAGGAAGCCGTGCATGGTGAATTGCGCAAAAGGCGTTGGCAGCTTGGAAGCGGCGACAAAAACGACAGGCACCGGTGTGCTCCTGATCTAAAAGTCTGAAGATTCGCAGAGCCGGCATTGTAACAGCAGGTTCCGGAGGACGCTTAGGCTGAATTATCGGCGATAACTATCAAATAGTTTGATAACAGCCTCCATCATTCAATGTGGCAGCGGGCTTGCTCGCGAAGGCGTCGTGTCAGTCGACATCAATGTTGCATGACACACCGCTTTCGCGAGCAAGCCCGCTCCCACAATGGGTACATCATCAGCCGCAAGAACCGGCTCAGTCCGAATCAAACGGATACGGCTGTTTCCAGCGCTCGAAGATCGGTTTCAGCTCGCCGCTTTTCACCAGTTGCTCCATGCGCTGATCGAACAGGGCCATCAGGCTGCGTGCCTTCGGGGTCTTGGCGAAACACAGAAACAGCGGCAATTCGGCGATATGGGTACTGCGCAACAGGGAAGGTTCCTTGGCGCGATTGCGCACGTAATCGACTTCGGTCTGCGCATCGATGTAATAGTCGGCACGGTTGTGGATCAGCATCGACACAATGCCGGTGCGCCGCTGCACTTCAGCAAAATGCTGCACGTTAGGCAGGTAATGCTGGTAATCGTAGCCGCGAACCCACGCCAGTCGATAACTGCCCACGGTTTCCGGAGTGGGTACCGGACTGCTGGCCAGGCCCAAGGCATAGATGTGATCGGTGTCGAAGTTCCAATGGGGATAGAGCACACCCTCGGACTCGTCACGATAGGAACCGACACAGGCGTCGACCTCGCCACGTTCGGCCAGGCCCAGCGAACGCACGTAGGGCTCGGTGCGGATGTCGACCTTGACGCCCGCCGGCTCGAACACTTGGCGCAACACGTCCCAACCCAGGCCATGTCCATCTGCAGCGGTGTAGTCTTCCCAGTCTTCGCTCGCCAGATGAATCACCGATGGCGGCGTAGCGACCCCTCCGCCCGCCTGGGCAAAAGAGCAAAATATCGTAAACGCCAGCACCATCAATCCGCGTAGAGCCATCCTTGCTTCTCCCGATTAACAGTTCTCCTGATTAACGCCTGAATATCTCCGCTCAGGCGAAAAACCACACAAGTCCCTGCATCGCCAACCAGGCGAACACCCCGGCCAGGACATCATCGAGCATGATGCCAACGCCGCCATGCACGTGCCGGTCGATCCAGCGAATCGGCCACGGCTTGAGGATATCGAAGAAGCGGAACATCAAGAAGCCCGCCAGCAACCACTGCCAACCTTCCGGCACCAGCCACAGGGTGATCCACATCCCGACCATTTCGTCCCAGACGATGCCTTCATGGTCGTGTACCCGCAAATCGTCAGCCACTTTGCCGCACAGCCAGAAACCGAACAACATGGTGATGCCCAGCATCAGCCAGTAACCCCAGTCCGGCAGCATCTGCCACAACGGAATAAAGGGTAGCGCAACTAACGACCCCCAAGTGCCAGGCGCCTTTGGCAAGGTGCCCGAGCCGAAGCCGAACGCCAGGAAATGCCATGGATTACGCCAGACCGACGGCGGTACGAATTCCGCCGGGACCTGTTTGGGATGATCTGTCACGGTGACTCCCGAAAATGTTGATAACCCCGGGTTTGCGGGGTGATGTCTTTGCCATCGGCGTCCAGCAGCGTCACGCCCTGCCCCGTCACCACACGGCCAATCACATGGATCGGCCAGCCGTCGGCCAGCAAGAGCGGCAACTCGACGGACGGGAGTGTGAAGGCCAGGACGTAATCGTCGCCGCCGCTCAGGGCCGCCACCTGTGCATCCGCGTGACCGAGAAAGTCGACCAGGCTCTGCGACAGCGGCAAACGTTCACGTTCGACTTCGATAGCGACCTTCGAGGCCAGCGCGATATGCCCGCAATCAGCGAGCAGACCGTCGGAGATATCCATCGCCGAAGTGGCCTTGCCCCGCAGCGCCTGACCCAAGCCGAGTTGTGGTTGCGGTGACCAGTAATGCGCCAGCAATGGCTCGGCAATGCTCGCTTGGGCCGTGCGCGCGCCAAGCACCAGGGGCAAGGCACCGGCGGCATTTCCCAGGTCGCCACCGACACACAGCAGATCGCCCGGTCGCGCACCGCTGCGGGTCAACGCCAAGCCAGCCGGCACACGACCGAACACGGTCATGGTCAGGCTCAGCGGTCCATGGGTGGTGTCGCCGCCAACCAATGCCACACCGCAGCTTTGCGCCATCAGGTTCAAACCACGGGCATAGGCTTGCAACCAATCGGCGGTCACCGTCGGCAAGGTCAGGGCAAGGGTGAAGGCAACCGGGGTGGCGCCCATGGCAGCCAGGTCGCTGACGGCCACGGCCAGCGAGCGCTGACCGAGCAGAAACGGATCGCAGGGATCGGCGAAATGCACACCGGCCACCAGCGTATCGGTAGAAATCGCCATCTGCTCCCCGGGAGGAACAGCCAGCAAGGCGCAGTCATCGCCAATCCCGAGAGCAACGCCTTCGCCGCCCTGCGCACAAGGCGCGGCGGCGAAGAAATTGCGGATCAGCTCAAACTCGCCCATCGCAGTTTCAAGCGCTGGTTAGCGCTTGAACGCCTTCACTTCAGCTTCACGCAGACGTGGCGCCAGTTTGTCGAGCACACCGTTGACGAACTTGTGGCCGTCGGTGGAACCGAAGACCTTGGCCAGTTCGATACCTTCGTTGATCACAACGCGGTACGGCACGTCGACGCGCTTGAGCAGTTCCCAGGTGGACAGGCGCAGAACCGCCAGTTCAACCGGGTCGAGCTCTTCGATGGTCAGATCGAGGCAAGGCGTGAGTGCGGTGTCGATTTCGGTCTTGAACTGCGGAACCCCGTGAAGAATTTCGCGGAAGTAGGCGCCATCAACATCGGTGAAATCGTTATCGACCCGGAACTGAGCTTCGATCTCGTTCAGCGACTGCTTGGCCATGTGCCATTGGTACAGCGCCTGGGTCGCGAGCTGACGGGCTTCGCGACGCTTGACGCTTTTCGATGGCTTACCGGCATCCGCAGGCTTTGGATCGCGCGGGTTGAAACGATCGCTTTCGTCGCTAATCACTTGGCCTCCAACTGCGCCAGCAGGCTGACCATTTCCAGAGCGGACAGGGCAGCTTCGGCACCTTTGTTACCGGCCTTGGTGCCGGAACGTTCGATGGCTTGCTCGATGGAATCAACGGTCAGCACGCCGAAAGCGACCGGTACGCCGAACTCCATGGATACCTGGGCCAAGCCCTTGGTGCATTCGCCAGCCACGTATTCGAAGTGCGGAGTACCGCCACGAATGACCGCGCCCAGGGCGATGATTGCCGCGAACTCGCCCTTCTGAGCGACTTTCTGCGCAACCAGCGGGATTTCGAAGGCGCCAGGCGCACGGATGATGGTGATGTCGCTTTCGCTTACGCCGTGGCGAACCAGGGCATCAACTGCACCGCTGACCAGGCTTTCAACGACGAAGCTGTTGAAACGGCCTACTACCAAAGCGTAGCGGCCTTTAGGGGCGATGAAGGTACCTTCGATGGTCTTCAGGGTCATTCGTTAGATCTCTTAAAGAGCCGGGACGTGTTTTCTACGCGTCCCTCAGTGATTTGTTAGCCGCGAATACAGCGCCGGAACCCGCATCGGTGTTCACTTGCAACTCGTTGTGGCGAGGGAGCTGGCTCCCGCTGGGCTGCCTAGCGGCCCCTCTTGTGGGCGCTGCGCACCCAAGCGGGAGCAAGCTCCCTCGCCACAGTAAATCAAACAAGCCTTAAGTGAACAACGATGCCAAAACCCGGTGTCTTATTCGGAGGGCACGTATTCTACAACTTCCAGATCGAAACCGGATATCGCATTAAATTTCATTGGTGCCGACATCAGGCGCATTTTGCGTACGCCCAGGTCGCGCAGAATCTGCGAACCTGCACCGACAATGCTGTAGGTGGTCGGTTTTTTCACCGCGGCGTGGTCGGCAGTTTCGCGGATATGCGCCAGCAGCACGTCGCCATCGAGCGGGTGACCGAGCAACAGCACCACGCCGCTGCCAGCCTCGGCAACCGCAGCCATGGCGGCGCGCAGGCTCCAGCGGCCCGGTTGCTTGACCATCAGCAGGTCGCGCAGCGGGTCCATGTTGTGCACGCGAACCAGGGTCGGTTCTTCGGCACACACATTGCCCAGGGTCAGCGCCATGTGCACGTCGCCTTCCACCGAATCACGATAGGTCACCAGGTTGAATTGGCCCAGTTCGCTGTCCAGTGGCTGCTCGGCAATCCGCTGAACGGTACGTTCGTGAATCATGCGGTAGTGAATCAGGTCGGCGATGGTGCCGATCTTGATGTCGTGTTCGGCTGCAAAAGCTTCCAGCTCGGCGCGACGGGACATGGTGCCGTCGTCGTTCATCACTTCGCAGATCACGCCGCTCGGTTCGAAGCCGGCCATGCGCGCCAGGTCGCACGCCGCTTCGGTGTGGCCGGCGCGGGCCAGGGTGCCACCGGCCTGGGCCATCAGCGGGAAGATGTGGCCCGGGCTGACGATGTCTTCAGCCTTGGCATCACGGGCGGCGGCGGCCTGCACGGTACGCGCGCGGTCGGCGGCGGAGATGCCGGTGGTCACACCGGTGGCCGCTTCGATCGACACGGTGAACTTGGTGCCGAAACCGGAACCGTTGCGTGGCGCCATCAACGGCAGCCTGAGCAGTTCGCAACGCTCGCGGCTCATCGGCATGCAGATCAGGCCACGGGCGTGCTTGGCCATGAAGTTGATGTGCTCGGGCTTGCAGCACTCGGCGGCCATGATCAGGTCGCCTTCGTTCTCGCGGTCTTCGTCATCCATGAGGATGACCATCTTGCCTTGGCGGATGTCTTCAACCAGTTCTTCGATGCTATTGAGCGCCACAAGGCACCCCCTTTTTGCGAAATTTGAGCTTCAGGATTTGAGGTAGCCGTTTTGGGCCAGAAAGCTTTCGGTGATGGTGCTGCCGGCAGTCGGCTCTGCGGCCTTGTCGCCCAACAGCAGGCGCTCCAGGTAACGGGCCAGCAAGTCCACTTCCAGGTTCACCCGGCGACCCGGTTGATACGACGCCATGATGGTTTCGCTCAGGGTGTGCGGAATGATGGTCAGCAGGAACTCGGCGCCATCGACTGCGTTCACGGTCAGGCTGGTGCCGTCGACGGTGATCGAGCCTTTATGGGCGATGTACTTGGCCAGGTCCTTCGGCGCGCGGATGCGGAATTCCACGGCGCGCGCGTTCTCAGTACGGGCAACCACTTCGCCCACGCCATCGACGTGACCGCTGACCAGGTGTCCGCCAAGGCGAGTGGTCGGGGTCAGGGCTTTTTCCAGATTGACCGGGCTGCCGCTTTTCAGGTCGTTCATGGCGGTGCAGTCGAGGGTTTCGCGACTGACGTCCGCCGCAAAGCCGTTGCCTGGCAACTCGACGGCAGTCAGGCACACGCCGTTGACCGCGATGCTGTCGCCCAGTTTGACGTCGCTCAGATCGAGCTTGCCGGTTTCGACGTGAACCCGCACATCACCGCCCTTTGGGGTCAATGCACGAATACTGCCGATGGATTCGATGATGCCGGTAAACATGAGGTTCTCCTCGAGAACAAAGCCAAAGCTTGCGCGATGGCCGGAAATTATACGCTTGCTGCTGGCAAAGGAATGGCGATGACTCGCCAGTCATCGCCGATAGCACGAATTTCGATGATTTTAAGCTCGGGCGCATCCTTCATTTGCGCGAGCGGCCAGTCCAGTAGTGGCCGCGCCGAGGAGCCCATGAACTTGCCGGCGATGAAGATGTGGAACTCATCCACTAGACCGAGTTGGGCAAAGGCACCTGCCAGGCGCGGACCGGCCTCGACCAGCACTTCGTTGACGCCACGGGCGGCGAGTTCGACCAATAGCTGGCGCAGATCGACCTGGCCATCGTAGCCCGGCACGATCAGGCATTCCGGGCCGTTGGCGTACTGTTCCTCCACCGCGACACAAGTGGCGACCAGCGCCGGGCCAGCCTTGAAGAATGGCGCATCCAGCGGCACCCGCAGACGACCATCGACCAGCACACGCAGGGGCGGACGGCTCATGGCCAGGGCCGTTTGCCCGGCATCCAGCCCCAGCTCATCGGCGCGCACGGTCAACCGCGCGTTGTCCGCCAGCACCGTATCGGCACCAGTCAGCACCACACTGGCCTGGGCGCGCAGGCGTTGCACCGCCGAACGTGCCGCCGGGCCGGTGATCCATTGGCTTTCGCCACTTTCCATCGCCGTGCGACCGTCCAGGCTCATGGCCAATTTGACCCGCACGTAGGGCAAGCCGTGTTCCATGCGTTTCAGAAAGCCTTGATTGAGCTTGCGTGCCTCGCTTTCCAGCACACCGCTTTCAGTGGCGATGCCAGCCTGGGACAGGCGTTGCAAACCGCGACCGGCGACTTCCGGGTTCGGGTCCTGCATCGCCGCGACCACCCGGGCCACGCCGGCATTCACCAGCGCATCGGCGCACGGCGGTGTACGGCCGTGATGGCTGCAAGGTTCAAGGGTGACGTAGGCAGTGGCGCCACGGGCCAACTCACCGGCAGCACGCAAGGCGTGGACTTCGGCGTGGGGTTCACCGGCGCGCTCATGCCAGCCTTCGCCGACAATCTGCCCGCCCTGCACGATCACGCAACCAACTCGCGGATTGGGGTGCGTCGTGTAATGCCCCTTGCGCGCCAGCTCCAGGGCACGGGCCATGAAGTGGGCGTCGAGGATCGCTTGTTCTGCGCAGGTGGTCATTCTTTCACCGGTTCACGGGCCAGGCGATCGATCTCTTCGCGGAACTCGTTGAGGTCCTGGAAGCGGCGATATACCGAGGCGAAGCGGATGTAGGCGACTTCATCGAGCTTCTGCAGCTCGGCCATCACCAGTTCGCCGACCACGAGGGATTTGACCTCGCGCTCGCCGGTGGCGCGCAGTTTGTGTTTGATGTGCACCAGCGACGATTCGAGGCGCTCGACGCTCACCGGGCGCTTTTCCAGCGCGCGCTGCATGCCGGCGCGGAGTTTTTCTTCGTCGAACGGCTGGCGACTGCCGTCGGTTTTAATCAGGCGCGGCAACACCAGTTCAGCCGTCTCGAACGTCGTGAAACGCTCGCCGCAGGCCAGGCATTCACGCCGGCGGCGCACCTGTTCGCCCTCGGCGACCAGACGCGAGTCGATGACCTTGGTGTCGTTGGCACCGCAGAAGGGACAGTGCATGGTGGCAGGCAACAAAAAAAGGGAGGGCCATGGTAGCGCATCCCGGTGGCAAGACAAGCCATAGGGTTTGCGGTATACAGACGGGATGATCACTTGATCCATGGAATTCAGCTTTATGGAGCCACCAATGTCGTTACGTCCGCTCATTTTGCTCAGTGTTTTCAGCCTGCTGGTGGCTTGCGGCAGCGATGCACCCAAGCCCCAGCCGCCAACGCCAGGCCCGGCGCCGCAGCAAGCACAGAAAAAAGCCCGGGAGGCCGCCGACCTCGGCCCGCTGCCCGCCTATCAGCGTGAGCTGAGCGGCACCTTGCAAGGCGTGCCGGCCGGCGCTGAAGTCGAACTGGCGCTGCTGGTGATCGACGATAAGGACCGCCCGCAACAATTGCTCGCCAGCTCCAGCCTGATCGGCAACAACCAGGTGCTGCCGTTTCACCTGCGTTTCAATCCGGAATCCTTCCCGACCGGCGCCCGCGTGGAACTGCGTGGCCGGGCCAGTCAGTCCGGCCAGTTGATCCTGCACCTGCCGTCGCAGCTGATCAGCCAACCGACCACCCAGGCCCTGGGCCAACTGCAATTCGTCAAAGCCCCATGAGTGCACCGCTCGACCTGCAACGGGCCTTGGCTGAATTGCTCGGCGACGCACAATTGGTGGCCTGCCCGTTGCCTGAAAGCGATTTGAAACTGTGGCTGATCGACGGCGACAACATGGACCGCGCCTTCAGCCCGGAAGAAACCCGGCGCATCCTGCATGAGCCGCCGTACTGGAGTTTCTGCTGGGCCAGTGGCCTGGCCGTGGCCCGTTATCTGGCCGCCAACCCGCATTGGGTCGAAGGCAAGCGGGTACTGGATTTCGGTGCCGGTTCCGGGGTGGCGGGGATTGCCGCGGCCAAGGCCGGCGCGCTTGAAGTGCTGGCCTGCGACCTCGACCCGCTGGCGATTGCCGCGTGTCGGGCCAATGCCGAGCTCAATGACGTACAGCTCAATTACTCGACGGATTTTTTCGCAGAGGCTGATCGCTTCGATCTGATCCTGGTCGCGGATGTGCTGTACGACCGGGCCAACCTGCCACTGCTCGACCAGTTCCTCAGTCGCGGCCGGGAAGCGCTGGTGGCGGACTCCCGTGTCAGGGATTTCCGTCATCCGCTGTACCAACGCATCGAAATGCTCGAAGCCATGACCCTGCCGGACCTGGCCGAGCCCCACGAGTTTCGGCATGTGAGCCTGTACCACGCGCAGCGTTAACCAAGAGCTTCGCGAGCAAGCCCGCTCCCACACGGATTTAAGTCGGCCACAAGATTTGTGATGCACACCAACCACTGTGGGAGCGGGCTTGCCCGCGAAGACGCCCGATCAGGCAACGCACCTCTCACGACTACCCCGCTTCCGGCCGCACCCCACCAAGCCGTATAGTTGCCCCATTCACGCTTCCAAGAGATCACCCATGAGTCAGGAAACGCCGTACATCTTCGACGCCACGACTGCCGATTTCGACCAGTCGGTGATCGAGAACTCCTTCCACAAGCCAGTGCTGGTGGATTTCTGGGCCGAATGGTGCGCGCCCTGCAAAGTGCTGATGCCGATGTTGCAGAGCATTGCCGAGAGCTATCAGGGTGAGTTGCTGCTGGCCAAGGTCAACTGCGACCTCGAGCAAGACATCGTCGCCCGCTTCGGCATCCGCAGCCTGCCGACCGTGGTGCTGTTCAAGGACGGCCAGCCTGTCGACGGCTTTGCCGGTGCCCAGCCGGAATCCGCCGTGCGCGCCCTGCTCGAACCCCATGTGCAGATGCCGCCGCCGGCCGCCGCCGATCCGTTCGAACAGGCCCAGGCGCTGTTCGACGACAGCCGCTTTGCCGATGCAGAAGCCCTGCTCAAAGTGCTACTGGGTGAAGACAACACCAATGCCAAGGCGCTGATCCTCTACGCCCGTTGTCTGACTGAACGCGGTGAACTGGGCGAAGCGCAAGCCGTGCTGGATGCGGTCAAGAGCGACGAACACAAGGCCGCGCTGGCCGGCGCCAAGGCACAGATCAAGTTTCTCGGTTTGGCCAAGGACTTGCCGGATGCCGCCGACCTGAAGGCCCGGCTGGCGAAAGATCCGCTGGACGATGAGGCGGTCTATCAACTGGCGATCCAGCAACTGGCCCGTCAGCAGTACGACGCCGCGCTGGATGCCTTGCTGAAGTTGTTCATGCGCAACCGCAGCTACAGCGAAGGCCTGCCACACAAGACCTTGCTGCAGGTGTTCGAGTTGCTGGGCAATGACCACCCGCTGGTGAGCACGTATCGCCGCAAGTTGTTTGCTGCTCTCTACTGATCACAAACCTGTAGGAGCGAGCTTGCTCGCGATGGTCGTCAACGATGACGAGGGCTGCCTGCATGGCCGAAGCGCCCTGACGCTTTTCGCGAGCAAGCTCGCTCCTACAACAACCAGCGATAGAGCGGCGTATCGGTACCGCTTTCCACTTTCACATCCGGACTATGGCGCAAGCGCACCAACAGGCGTTTGCCCGCCGCCGCGCTGCCGGTCAGGCCTTCCAGTTGATCGAGCAGGTCCGGGCCACTGAGCTGCCCGGCCTGGCGCAGCAAATCCCTGGCGATCTGCCACAGCGCATCATCCTGATTCAGCGGTTTCGCCGCTGGCGTGCTGACCGGGGCTTTTTCCACCTGCAGTTGCGCCCCTAGTCGCGCCCAGTCCGCGTCGTCCATCTCCAGGGTCAAATCCACCGGCCAGTCGCCGATGCTTCCGCGAATTCGCAACATAGGTCTGCTCCCGCACATTTCTTCCCTGCATGCTCCCACGGGACTTGTGCAACGCCAAGCAGACAGTCAAACTCTCCGCATCTACGTTATAAGATTACATAACATTTTATTCATTTTACTTTTCGGAGACTCGCCATGCGTCGTCTGCTTCTCGTTCTGCCGTTTGCCATGTTGCCGTTGGCTGTCGCCCATGCCGCCGATGAACACGATCATGAGCATGGCAGCCTGGGTGCCCACGAGCATGGAGTGGGCCGCCTGAACGCGGCGCTCGACGGCAAGACCCTGGCGCTGGAGCTGGAAAGCCCGGCGATGAACCTGGTGGGTTTCGAGCATGTCGCCAGCAGCGATGCCGACAAAGCCAAAGTCGCCGCCGCCCGCGCCCGGCTTGAGCAACCACTGGCCCTGTTCAACCTGCCGACAGCCGCCGGTTGCGTGGTGGAAAACCAGGAACTGGAAAGCCCGCTGTTCGGCGATGCCCCGGATGCCGACGATGACCACGATGAAGACGCCAAGGATGAACATCATCACGATCACAGCGAAATCCACGCCCACTACCAGTTCACCTGTGCCACTCCAGCGGCGTTGAAGACCCTGGACCTGGCGAACATTTTCAACTCGTTCCCGGCCACCCAGAAAATTCAGGTACAACTGATCAGCCCGAGCGGGCAGCAAGGGGTTGAAGTGACGGCCAAGTCTGCGGCCCTCAAATTCTGAATCCACCCAGTTCCGTAGGAGCCGGCTTGCTGGCGATCGCCACGCCGCGGTCTGTCAATGAAACCGCGTTATCGTTTATCGCCAGCAAGCCGGCTCCTACACAGGTCATCAACATTCATGAAATCGGCTAAATGACCCAAGCACTCATCGAACTGTCCGACCTGGGCTTCAGTTGGCCCGGTCACCCGCCACTGCTGGACATCCCGGCGTTTCGCCTGGAGCGCGGGGAAACCCTGTTCCTCAAAGGCCCCAGCGGCAGTGGCAAGACCACCCTGCTCGGCCTGCTCGGCGGCGTACAAAAACCTGATCGCGGCAGCATCCGCCTGCTCGGCCAGGAACTGACGCAACTCTCGGCCGGCGCCCGCGACCACTTCCGCGTCGATCACACCGGCTACATCTTCCAGCAGTTCAACCTGCTGCCGTTTCTGTCGGTGCGCGAGAACGTCGAACTGCCCTGCCACTTCTCGAAACTGCGCGCCGAACGGGCGAAACAACGCCACGGCAGCGTCGACAAAGCGGCCGCCACCTTGCTCGCTCATTTGGGCTTGAAGGATGAAAACATCCTCGGACGCCGCGCCGATTCGCTGTCCATCGGCCAACAACAACGAGTCGCCGCAGCGCGAGCCTTGATCGGCCAGCCGGAACTGGTGATCGCCGACGAGCCGACCTCGGCCCTCGATTACGATGCCCGCGAGAACTTCATTCGCCTGCTGTTCGCCGAGTGCCGCGAAGCCGGCTCGAGCCTGTTGTTCGTCAGCCACGACCAGAGCCTGGCGCCGCTGTTCGACCACAACCTGTCGCTGGCCGAACTCAATCGCGCCGCCACCCCGTCCGAGGTCTGAGATGTATCTGTTTCGTCTAGCCATGGCCAGCCTGGCTAACCGCCGCTTCACCGCGATCCTCACCGCGTTCGCCATCGCCCTGTCGGTGTGCCTGTTACTGGCGGTGGAGCGCGTGCGTACCGAAGCCAAGGCCAGTTTTGCCAGTACCATCAGTGGCACCGACCTGATCGTCGGCGCCCGCTCAGGCTCGGTGAACCTGTTGCTGTACTCGGTGTTCCGCATCGGTAACGCCACCAACAACATCCGCTGGGACAGCTTCGAACACTTTGCCAACAACCCGAAAGTGAAATGGGCGATCCCGATGTCCCTCGGCGATTCCCATCGCGGCTACCGGGTGATGGGCACCACCGAAGCCTACTTCGAGCATTACCAGTACGGTCGCCAGCAACACCTGGAACTGGCCGATGGCCGCGCCTTCGCCACCGACCCGTTCGAAGTGGTGCTCGGTGCCGAAGTGGCGGATGCGCTGCACTACAAACTCGGCGAGAAACTGGTGCTGGCCCACGGCGTGGCGGCGATCAGCCTGGTCAAGCATGACGACAAGCCGTTCACCGTGGTCGGCATTCTCAAGCGCACCGGCACCCCGGTGGACCGCACGCTGCACATCAGCCTTGGCGGCATGGAAGCGATTCACATCGACTGGCATAACGGCGTGCCGGCCCGGGGCGAGGGGCGCATCACGGCCGATCAGGCGCGCAACATGGACCTCACGCCGCAGGCGATCACCGCGTTCATGCTCGGCCTGAACAACAAGATTTCGACCTTTGCCCTGCAGCGGGAAATCAACGAATTCCGCGGTGAACCGATGCTGGCGATCCTGCCGGGCGTGGCGTTGCAAGAGCTGTGGAGCCTGATGGGCACCGCGGAAAAAGCCTTGTTCGTGGTCTCGCTATTTGTGGTGCTGACCGGGTTGATTGGCATGCTGACGGCCATTCTCACCAGCCTCAACGAACGCCGTCGGGAAATGGCGATCCTGCGCTCGGTGGGCGCACGCCCCTGGCACATCGCGACACTGCTGGTGCTCGAGGCCTTTGCCCTGGCGTTGTCTGGCGTGATCGCTGGCGTGGCATTGCTGTATGTGTGCATCGCGGCGGCCCAGGGTTATGTGCAAGCCAACTACGGCCTGTTCCTGCCGCTGTCCTGGCCGAGCGAGTATGAATGGACGCTGCTCGGTGGCATCCTGATCGCCGCGCTGCTGATGGGCAGCGTGCCGGCCTGGCGCGCCTATCGCCAATCCCTGGCCGATGGCCTGTCGATCCGTTTATGAGGACGTTGAAAATGCCCCGCGCTGTAATTGCGCTGTTGATGCTGGTCGCCCTGCCCCTGTGGGCAGCCCAGCCAAAAGACCTGACCTGGTCGGAGATGATCCCGCCCGACGCGCCGAAAGAAGTACCGAACATGACGCCGCTGCACGATCTGTCGCAGATGAGCAGCACGCTCTCGGCAGAGTCGGCGCCAGCCGCCAAGCAGGACATGCCCAACGCACCGGTGGTCAAGGCCCTCGATGGCCAGAACATTCGCTTGCCAGGTTACATCGTGCCGCTGGAAGTCAGCGAGGAAGGACGCACCACGGAGTTCCTGCTGGTACCTTATTTCGGCGCCTGCATCCATGTGCCACCACCGCCGTCGAATCAGATCGTGCACGTCAAAAGCGAAGTCGGCGTGAAGCTCGACGAGCTGTATCAGCCGTACTGGATCGAGGGCGCGTTGCAGGTCAAGGCGACCACCAGCGAGCTGGCGGATGCCGGGTATCAGATGGAGGCGGACAAGATTTACCTGTATGAATTGCCGGAGTGAATCCGGTCGTTTTGTACTGTCAGTTTCTCCGCCTTCGCGAGCAAGCCCGCTCCCACATTGGATTGCGTTCCCCTGTGGGAGCGGGCTTGCTCGGAAGGGGCCATCAAAAACAGCACAAAAACCACTCCCTAGCCACTTTCATTGAGCTGCATCAAAAGACCGAATAGTTAGCCGGCTTACCATTGGACATTGAACATTTTTAACGTCCTTTGGAGCCCCCATGAACAAGTCCATGCTCAGCGCTTCGCTGGTTGCCCTCGCGCTCGCAGCCCCGCTCGCCCACGCCCACGAGGCCGGTGACATCATCCTTCGTGCGGGCGCCATCACCGTTAACCCGAAAGCCGACAGCTCCAGCGTCAAGGTCGATCAAGGCCCGCTCGCAGGTGCCGACCTGGGTGGCAAGGCGACCATGAGCAGCGACACCCAACTGGGTCTGAACTTCGCCTACATGCTCACCAACAATTGGGGGATCGAATTGCTGGCGGCCACGCCGTTCGAGCATGACGTGAAACTCAAAGGCACCGCCCTGAGCGCTGCCAACGGCAAACTCGGCACGCTCAAGCACCTGCCGCCAACCCTGAGCGTGGTGTATTACCCGCTGGACGCGAAGTCGGCGTTTCAGCCGTACGTCGGTGCCGGTATCAACTACACCTGGATCTACGACGAACACGTTGGCAGCGAAGCCCAGTCCGCCGGTTTCAGCAACTTCAAGGCGAAGAACTCCTGGGGCATGGCCTGGCAGGTCGGTGCCGACTACATGCTGACCGAACATGTCATGCTCAACGCCCAGGTGCGCTACATCGACATCGATACCCGCGCCACCGTCGAGAACAACTCGATTGCACCGGGCACCCGCGCCAAGGTCAACGTGGATGTGGATCCGTTCATCTACATGGTTGGTCTGGGCTACAAGTTCTAAACGAACGTTCACGTGGTGGTGAATGAGGCTTGCTGGTGAGCAGACTAAATACTGATGGCGACTGCTGCGCAGTCGAACGGGGGCAAGCCCCCCTCGCCAAAGGGAATCTACCCACTTCAAGGTAAATTCCGGCCGTGAAAAAGGCGCCTGTAAAAAGGCGCCTTTTTCATGTCCGCAGGGCAGTCATCTATCGTCCCAGCAACCGCGCCAACCCTATACGCATCGGAGTCTGCTCCGCGGTAGTGAAGCGCTCCAGCAGACGCCGGTTGTTCGCCCGGGAGTGACGGATGTCACCGGAGCGCGCCGGGCCGTAGCTCACCGGCGGCAGTTCACCGACCACGGTTTCGAGCGCTTCGAGCATTTGCTTGAGGGTCGTCGCCTGGTTCCAGCCCACGTTGACCGCACCGTCTTCGACCCGGGGCTTCTCGATGGCCTGCACCAGCAAGTCGACCAGGTCTTCGACGTAGACGAAATCCCGGGTCTGCTCGCCATCACCGAACACGGTGATCGGCAGGCCTTTCTGCGCGCGTTCGCTGAAAATGCTGATCACCCCGGAGTACGGCGAGGACGGATCCTGGCGCGGACCGAAGATGTTGAAGAAGCGGAAAATCACTGGCTCCAGCCCATGCTGGCGGCGGTAGAAATCGAAGTAATGCTCGCTGGCGAGTTTGTCCGCCGCATAGGGCGTCAGTGGTGCCTTGGGCGTTTCTTCGTCGATCGACTCGCCCTCGCCATTGTTGCCATACACCGCCGCGCTGGAGGCGAACAGCACGCGCTTGACCCCGGCCTGACGCATGGCTTCGCAGACGTTCAGCGTGCCGATGAAGTTGCTCTGGTGCGTGCGCACCGGATCGTCCACCGAGGCCTGCACCGATGCCACGGCGGCCAGGTGCGCCACCGCGCTGCAACCAGCCATCGCCTGGGCAACCAAGGCCGCATCGGCCACGTCGCCGAGGATCAGTTCGACCCCGGGATTGCCCAGCGGCAGATTGCTGCGCTTGCCGGTGGACAGGTCATCGAGGATCCGTACCGCATGCCCCTTGGCAAGCAGGGCATCAGTCAGGTGCGAACCAATGAAACCGGCACCACCGGTGATCAAAACGGGACCGTCAGCCATGGCGATAGAACCTGTCCAGTAGACCGGGAAGCGCCGCACGCCAGGCACGCGGCTTGATCCCGAAGGTGTGCAGAATTTTTTTGCAGGCCAATACCGCGTGTTGTGGCTCTTCCGCCGCATCCGGACGCGCGGCGTGGGCCTGGGCGGTCGGCGCTTCGATGGCCAGCGGATGCAGGCTGCGGGCTTCGGTCAGAATCGCCTGCCCCAGCGCCAGCGGCGTGGTCGCCTCATGCCCGGCGTAGTGGTAGGTGCCCCAGAGCGGCGCGGCGCAATCGAGTTGCTTGAGCACTGAAATGATCACGCGGGCAGCATCGTCGACCGGCGTCGGATTGCCGCGTCGATCGTCGGCCATCAATAGTTCTTCGGGTTGTTCGGCACGGGCGAGGAAGCGGCCAAGGGCACCGTCCGGGCTGTCATCCAGCAGCCAGCCGAAACGCAGCAGCACATGTTGCGGGCAGGTGGCGCGAACACTTTGCTCGATCCGCCACAACGCCTGACCGCGCAGGCCCAAGGGCACCGGTTCGTCTTTTTCGCTGTAGGCCGTGGCGCGGGAGCCGTCGAACACTCGATAGCTGGAAGGCTGCAGCAGAACGATGTTGTGGTGCTGGCACAATTCCGCCAGACGCTCGATAGCGCGCTCCTGGCCGGCCAGACGCGACTCGCTCACTGCCTCGGCCTGAAACCAGTCGAAGTAGTAGGCAAGGTTGATCAATGCATCGGGACGGGTGTCGTCGAGCAATTGTGTCAGGCTCGCGGCATCCCAGCCGTCTTGCGGCGGGCGGGGGGCGAGGAAACCGATGTCTTCCTCCGCACCGAGGCGAATCAGCGCCTGCCCAAGGGCATTTCCGCCGCCCAGTAACATAAGGCGCATTCGCATAGAGTCAGCAGGCCCAGTCTGATTGGAACGATGGCTTTTTCGACACCGCGCCCAGGCGATGTCGTTGGTAATTGCCGGAATCGTTGCATTTTGCGGGTTTAGTGCGCAACCGTCATCCGTAAAGTGTAGATGTCCGGGATTTGTGGTGCTGCCACTGGCCCCTGTGGCGAGGGGGCTTGCCCCCGTACGGCTGCGCAGCAGTCGCAAAATTGTTGAAGGCGGTTTGCCTGTTACACCGCGCTTGCGGATTTTGGGGCCGCTTCGCGCCCCAACGGGGGCAAGCCCCCTCGCCACAGGTTACCGACCAGCCTGCGAGACTTGCATCTTGCGCCCCCACCCGCATAACTTGCTGCATGAACCTGCCCATCCCCGCAGACAGTGCCCTGAGCGGCTTCCACCCCGCCGTCAGCGCCTGGTTCAACCACACGTTCGCAGCGGTCACCGCCGCCCAGGCCCGGGCGTGGCCGCTGATTCGCCAGCGCCGCTCGACCCTGGTCGCCGCGCCCACCGGCTCCGGCAAGACCCTCACCGCCTTTCTCGCCGTCATCGACGACCTGGTACACCGCGGCCTGGAACGCCCCGAAGGCTTGCCCGACGCCACCCTGGTGGTCTATGTCTCGCCCCTCAAGGCGCTGTCCAACGACATCCAGATCAACCTGCAAACCCCGCTGGCCGGCATTACCGAGCAATTGCGCGTGATGGGCCTGCCCGAACTGCAGATCAGCACCGCCGTGCGCACCGGTGACACGCCGCAAAAAGACCGCTCGGCGATGCGCAAGACGGCGCCGCACATTCTGGTGACCACACCGGAATCCCTGTACGTGCTGCTCGGATCTGATTCCGGCCGGCAGATGCTCGGCACCACACAAACGGTGATCGTCGACGAGATCCACGCCATGGCCGCCAGCAAACGCGGCAGCCATCTGGCGCTGAGCCTTGAACGCCTGCAAGCGCTCTGTCCGGAGCCACTGTTGCGCATCGGTCTGTCGGCCACGCAAAAACCTATCGAAGCCGTCTCGCGTTTTCTGGTGGGCCGCGATCGCCCGTGCGAGATCGTCGACATCGGCCACGCCCGCCCCCGCGATCTGGACATCGAAGTGCCACCCGTGCCGCTATCGGCGGTGATGGCCAATGATGTCTGGGAACTGGTCTACGACCGCCTCGCCGCCCTCGCCCGGGAACACCGGACCACGCTGATTTTCGTCAACACCCGGCGCCTGGCCGAACGCCTGAGCCGGCACTTGAGCGAACGCCTGGGCAAGGATGCCGTGGCGGCCCACCACGGCAGCCTGGCCAAGGAGTTTCGCCTGGATGCCGAGCAGCGCCTCAAGCGCGGCGACCTGCAAGTGCTGATCGCCACGGCATCACTGGAGCTGGGGATCGACATCGGCGACGTCGACCTGGTGTGCCAGATCGCCTCGCCGCGTTCGATTGCCGGATTTCTGCAACGGGTCGGCCGTTCCGGGCACCAGGTCGGCGGCACGCCCAAGGGCCGTTTGTTCGCCACCACCCGCGACGACCTGATCGAATGCGCCGCGCTGCTCGACTGCGTGCGCCGGGGCGAACTCGACACCTTGTTGATCCCGCAAGCGCCGCTGGACGTGCTGGCGCAGCAGATCATCGCCGAGGTCAGCTGCCAGGAATGGCCGGAGCAAGCGTTGCTGGAGATGCTGCGCCGCGCCTCGCCCTACGCCGCACTCGACGACAAACATTACCAGGCGCTGCTGCACATGCTCGCCGAGGGCTACAACGGACGTCAGGGCATCCGTAGCGCCTACCTGCACCGCGACGCCGTGAGCCGCACCCTGCGCGGTCGCCGGGGCGCGAAACTGACCGCGGTGACCAGTGGCGGGACCATTCCGGACAACGCCGACTACAGCGTGCTGTTGGAGCCACAAGGGCTGAACATCGGCACCATCAACGAAGACTTCGCGGTGGAAAGTATTGCCGGGGATGTCTTCCAGCTGGGCAACACGTCCTATCGAATCCTGCGCGTGGAAACCGGAAAGGTCCGGGTCGAGGACGCCCAAGGCCAGCCGCCGACCATTCCGTTCTGGCTCGGGGAAGCGCCGGGGCGCAGTGCCGAATTGTCCTCGGCGGTGGCGCGCTTGCAGGCACAACTCGACGACCTGCTGGGTGCCGCGCCAGGCAACGTGCAACCTGCACTCGACTGGCTGACCGAGACCCTGGGCCTGAACCTCGCCAGCGCCGAACAACTGGTGGATTACCTGGCCCGTGCGCGACAAACGCTGGGGGCCCTGCCCTCGCAAGACACGCTGTTGATGGAGCGTTTTTTCGACGAGTCCGGCGGCACGCAACTGGTCATTCACACGCCGTTCGGCAGCCGCATCAACCGCGCCTGGGGCCTGGCCCTGCGCAAGCGTTTCTGTCGCACCTTCAACTTCGAATTGCAGGCCGCCGCCAGCGAAGACGCCATCGTGCTGTCGCTGTCCACCAGCCACAGTTTTGAACTGGACGATGTCTGGCGCTACCTGCACAGCAACAGCGCCGAACACATCCTGATCCAGGCCGTGCTCGAGGCGCCGCTGTTCGGCGTGCGCTGGCGCTGGAATGCCGGCGTGGCCCTGGCCCTGCCGCGCTACAGCGGCGGGCGCAAAGTCCCGCCGCAGATCCAGCGGATGAAAAGCGAAGACCTGATCGCCAGCGTGTTTCCCGACCAGATCGCCTGCGTGGAAAACCTCGCCGGCGAACGGGAGATTCCCGACCATCCGCTGGTGGAACAAACCCTCGACGATTGCCTGCACGAAGCCATGGACACTGAAGGCTGGCTGGCCTTGCTGCGGCGCATGGAGCGCAGCGACATCCGCCTGATCAGCCGCGACTTGCCGGCGCCCTCGCCGCTGGCGGCGGAGATTCTCAGCGCCCGACCCTATACCTTTCTTGACGATGCACCGCTGGAAGAACGCCGTACCCAAGCCGTGCTCAACCGGCGCTGGAGCGACCCGCAATCCACTGACGATCTCGGTGCACTGGACGCCGAGGCGATTGCCGCCGTGCGCGACGAAGCCTGGCCGGCGCCCTCCGGGGTCGATGAAATGCACGAGGCCTTGATGAGCCTGGCGTGCATTACCGATGCCGAGGCCGGCGCCAATGCGCAGTGGCCCGATTGGCTCAACAGCCTGGCCGCCAGCGGGCGCGCAAGCCGTTTGCAGATCAACCCCGGGCAATCGCTGTGGCTGGCGCTGGAGCGACTGACCTGCCTGCGGGCTATTTACCCACAAGCTGAACTGACGCCTCCCCTGCAAGCGCTGCCGGACTTCGATGAAGTCTGGGAGCCCGACGAAGCCGTACTCGAACTGATCCGCGCGCGACTCAGCGCCTTCGGGCCGCTCGCGCTCAATCGCATTGCCGAACCACTCGGCTTGCCCGCCGCTCAAGTCAATCAAGCCCTGGCGCAACTGGAACGCGAAGGCTATGTGCTGCGCGGTCGCTTCACCCCTGGCACCGCCCAGGAAGAATGGTGCGAGCGGCATTTGCTGGCACGGATTCACCGCTATACGGTCAAGCGCCTGCGCCGGGAAATCGAACCGGTGGCGTTGCAGGATTTCATGCGGTTCCTGTTCGACTGGCAGCATGTGTCGAGCGCAAGCCAGGGCCAGGGCGCGGCGGTACTGCCAGCTATCGTCGCGCAATTCGAGGGCTACCCCGCCGCCGCTTCAGCCTGGGACAGCGACATCCTGCCGGCGCGGATCAAGGACTACGCGGCGACCTGGCTGGATGAGTTGTGCCGCAGCGGCAGACTGGTGTGGACACGCCTGACCGCGCACAACAAAAGCGCCAGCACCGCGTTGCGCAGCACGCCGATTGTGTTGCTGCCGCGCAACCGGGTCGGCCTCTGGAGCGGCTTGACCGAGCAGACACCGGTCAGCGAATTGTCGCCGAAAACACAAAAAGTCCACGCGGCCCTCAGCCAGCACGGCGCGCTGTTTTTCGATGAGCTGATCCATGAGGCCCACCTGCTGCGATCGGAGCTGGAGATCGCTCTGCAGGAACTGGTGGGCGCAGGGTTGGTGAACGCCGACAGCTTCGCCGGATTGCGCGCACTGATCACCCCGGCCAGCAAGCGCCAGCCGCGCAACGCTCGGCGCGGGCGCGGGCGCGGGGCGTTTATCGGAGGCATGGATGACGCCGGACGCTGGGCCTTGTTGCGACGAGTGCCGGCCATGCCGCTCTCGGAAAACCCGCGCCCCGCACCGACGCCGGCCGACACCCTGGAACACATCGCAATGACCCTGCTACGCCGCTACGGCGTGGTGTTCTGGCGCTTGCTGGAGCGTGAGGCGGACTGGCTGCCGAGCTGGCGCGAACTGCTGCGCACTTTCCATCGTCTGGAGGCACGTGGCGAGATTCGCGGCGGGCGGTTTGTCAGTGGCCTGGCGGGCGAGCAATTCGCCCTGCCCGAGGCGATTCCATTGCTGCGCGAGGTCCGGCGTCGGCCCCATGACGGTAGCCTGGTCGCGGTGTGCGGGGTCGATCCGTTGAACCTCGCCGGTACGCTATTGCCTGGGGTAAAAGTCCCGGCGCTGGCGAGTAATCGGCTGGTGTATCGCGATGGCTTGCCGGTGGCTGCCGAGATTGCCGGCAAGCAGCAGTTTTGGGGGGAGTTGGATCAGCAGGTGGGTGCCGAGGTGCGCAGCAAATTGATCCGGCATTGAGGGTGTCTCTACCGGCCCCTTCGCGAGCAAGCCCGCTCCCACATTGGATCTATGTCCGGACGCAGATTGGTGTTCCAACACAAAACCCTGTGGGAGCGGGCTTGCTCGCGAAGAGGCCATCACAGGCAATAAAGAACCTCAGCACAAAACCCTCTACTGAGACCGCGGCCGATCCGGCATCAGCACCGCCGCATGCTCTGGCTCAATCTCCGGTGGTGCTTCGACCGGATGCCGCGGCACCAGCGCCTGCTGTGGATAAGTCTGCGCGAAATGCACCCACGGGGAGTTATCCACAAGCTTCTTCAAACGCTGGTTGAAGGCTCGGCTCACCGCATACTGACCACCGGACACCGTGCGAAACTGCGCGGTCAGCACCACGCCGTTGAGGTCCATCCTGTCCACGCCAAACACATCCAGCGGCCCTTGCAGGTTGTAGCGCAGGAACGGGTCGTTGCTGATGGAATGCCCGGCCTCGCGGATCAGTTCGATGGCCTTGTCGACATCGGTGTCGTAGGTGAATTGCACCGAGAAAAACGCATAGGCGAATTGCCGCGATTGGTTGGTCACCGCCTTGATCTGCCCGAACGGCACCGAGTGCACGAAGCCCTTGCCGTCGCGCAGGCGCAAGGTGCGGATGGTCAGGCCTTCGACCGTGCCGGCATGCCCGGAATCAAGCACCACCCAGTCGCCGATGGACAGGGTGTCTTCGATGATGATGAACAGCCCGGTAATCACGTCCTGCACCAGTTGCTGGGAACCAAAACCGATTGCCAGGCCGATGACCCCGGCACCGGCCAGGAACGGCGCGACGTTAATGCCCAGGTTGGCCATGGTGGTGATCGCGCAAATCACCACCAGGATGATTTTGATCGCGTTGCGCAGCAGTGGCAGGATGGTTTTCACCCGCGTGCTCGGCTGGCGCGCCGAGCGCTTGTTGGCCGGTGGTTTCAGGGCCTCCTGTATCGCCGTGTCGAGCAAGACCCAGACCATCCAGGTCACCAGCAGGATCAGCCCGATGTGGCTCAGGGAATCACTGATCGCCCGGCCCACGGCATTGCTCACCGCGAATTCGAACAGCGACACACCCCAGATCCGCCCGAGGATATCGATGAACACGATGGCCATGCCGATACGCAACAAGGCATGGGACAGATTGAGAAAGCGCTCCTTGTAGGCGCTGCTGCGGCGCAGGTCCGCTTCGCTGCGCGCCTTGAACAAATGATGCAGCGTGGTGCTGAGGAATACCGTGGCAATCAGCAACACCGTGGTGAACAAGGCGCTGCGCAGGACTCTCTGGTTGTCCGCCCCGGCGCCGATCAGGTTGATGATCGAGACCATCACCATCAACAGAATCGGCCAATACCAGAGCCCGGAAAATATCCGCAGGGTCTCACGCAATGCCGGTTGGCTGAGGCGTTGGGCCAGCGGCAGGATGCGGATGACCTGGGCTACCGGGCGACGCATGCGGATCACCAGCAAGCCGAAGGAAATCGATGCCGCCAACCCGGTGAACACGGCGATGCTGCTGGTGAGGTTGCTGCCCAGTTGATGGGCGATCTGCGGACTGGTCAGGGCATCGCTCAAGGCCACCAGAAAGCCGATAACGAACAAGGGACGGGGACTCTTCTCGCGGATGATCTGCACCGCCCGCCGCTTGTGCCCGGCATTGAACACCACCACCAGCGACAGCACCAATGACGCAGCAAATATCCCCGCGCTAGCGGCATAAGCCAGACACAGCGCCAGCGCCCGTCCCGCCGATATCGGCAAAAACTGGCTGGCATAAATCGTCAACGGCAGACTGACCACCGCCGGAAGGGTGTAGGGCAGTACGTAACCGAGCAACGCCTGGCCCCGTTCACGACTGAGCAGCAGACGATGTTCGCACAGGCGCCTGACGGCCATCCGCCCAAGCAGCCACAGACAGGCAAACACGGCCACCCACACGCAGGTCAGCAGCAGGAAATCGCCGGCAACGCTCCAGGGCGAACGGGCCGATGGCTGATTGACCAACTGATCCACTTCATCGGCCGCGCGGTCGGCACGCAGGCGCCAGACGTCGACGAGGTTTTCGTTGAGATCGAGTTTGCTCTGGACCTCGTCGATGCTCGAGCTGATGGCACCGAGCAAGCCGCCCTGTACCAGCGGTTCGGGGTGCGCCGGCGGCGTCGCGGCGGTCGCGGCGGCCGGCAACCCCGGTATCGCGGCGGCCTCCAGTTGCTCGCTACCCACGAACAGTAACGCTCCCAGCAATATCGCCGTCTTGAGCCTGATCAAAGCACCCGCTCCTTTGGCTGTGTCTGTAAGAAACTGATCGAGAAATGCCGGGCAGGTTCGGACATTGCCAGCGGATAGCAGGACAGTGACGCCTTATGTGGCGAGGGGGCTTGCCCCCGTTGGGGTGCGAAGCGCCCCCAAAACCTACCGTTCGAATTCATCTGAAACACCGCATGCAATGGGTTTACGACTGCTTCGCAGCCGAACGGGGGCGAGCCCCCTCGCCACAAGTATGCATCTGCGCTCGCGATATTTGATCTACACGCAAATATCAAATGTCCATCCCTGTATTTTTCTGAACGAGCCAAATCCCGACACTGCGCTCCATCGAATCAATCTCCGGAGAGTCGTTGATCCTCGCACGGATCGGCACCGGCCGGGCTCACGGGGTGTTTTTCTCGATCGGCTCGACCATCGCCACCAGTCTAGTGCCGAAGGAAAAAGCCGCCAGCGCGATCGCCATCATGTTCACCGGCCTCACCTCGGCCCGGTCTATGCCGAGAGTTCAACGCCAATCATTGCCGGTCACGGCCCCCCCTGTAGGAGCCGGCTTGCCGGCGATGGCGGCGGAACAGTCGACATGGAAGTGACTAACACAGCGCTTTCGCCAGCAAGCCGGCTCCTACAGAACCGGCAAGGCGTACCGTCCGTACCGACGCCGAAACTTTCGCCGTTGCCCCGTAGTCATCCCAAGACAGGGTAGGCAGACCGGAGAAGGCAACATGGCGGCGATTCATATCGGTATTTCAGGCTGGCGCTATGTGCCCTGGCGGGGAGACTTCTACCCCAAGGGCCTGATCCAGAGGCGCGAATTGCAATTCGCCTCCCGGGCGGTCAACAGTATCGAAATCAATGGATCGTTCTACGCCCTGCAACGGCCCGAACGTTATGCGCAGTGGTATGGCGAAACCCCGGCGGGTTTCGTCTTCAGCGTAAAAGCCCCGCGCTTCATTACCCACATCAGGCGCCTGCGTGACATCCACAAGCCTCTGGCGAATTTCTTCGCTTCCGGGGTTCTGGAACTGAAAGAAAAACTCGGCCCGATCCTCTGGCAGTTTCCACCCAGTTTCAAATTCGATGCCGAACTGTTCGAAACCTTCCTCGACCAATTGCCCCGCGAAACTGAAAAGGCCGCCACCCTGGCCCGCCAGCACGATGCCCACGTCAATGGCCACGCCAGCCTGAAAGCTTACACAAAGCAGCCCTTGCGCCATGCCGTGGAAATCCGTCACGAGAGCTTTGTCGATCCGCTGTTCGTGCGCTTGCTCAAGCGCTACAACACGGCACTGGTCATCGCCGACACCGCAGTCAAATGGCCGTACCGCGAGGACATCACCAGCGACTTCGTCTACCTGCGCCTGCATGGCGCCGAGGAACTCTACGCCAGCGGTTATACCCCGCAAGCACTGAAGCGCTGGGGCGAGCGGATCGAAGCCTGGCATCACGGACAACAACCGGACGATCCACAATTGATCGCGCCCCGGCAAAAACCCAAGGCGTGCAAGTCCCGGGAAGTGTTCTGCTATTTCGATAACGACAGCAAAGTCCGCGCGCCCTTTGATGCACGCCTTTTGCTGGAGCGTCTGCACCTCGACAAAAACCTCGCCACCGTCCCCGGCAAACCTGCCGCCGAAGGTGCGTTGCCATGAGCATTCCCGAGCCGGTCGGCGTCACGGATGAACAGACGCCCATCAACACGACGGTGCGCCGCTTCACGGTGCTGACGGTCAACACCCATAAAGGATTCACCGCACTCAACCGGCGTTTCATCCTGCCGGAACTGCGTGAAGCGGTGCGCAGCGTATCTGCCGATGTGGTGTTTTTGCAGGAAGTCCACGGCACCCACGAACTGCACCCCAAGCGCTACACCAATTGGCCGGCGATGCCGCAATACGAGTTCCTCGCCGACACCCTCTGGCCGCAGTTCGCCTATGGCCGCAATGCGGTGTATCCGACGGGCGATCACGGTAATGCGTTGCTGTCGAAATTCCAGATCATCCGCCACGACAACCTCGACGTGTCCATCAGCGGCCACGAGAACCGCGGGCTCTTGCATTGCGTGTTGCGTTTGCCCGGCGACGGCCGGGAGGTGCATGCGATTTGCGTGCACCTTGGGCTGCGCGAAAGCCATCGCATCGCGCAACTGAAACTGCTTGCCCAACGCCTGGATGCCGTGCCCGGCGATGCCCCGGTGATTGTCGCCGGGGACTTCAACGACTGGCGCCAGCGCGCCGATGCAGTGCTCAAACCCAGTGGCCTGCGTGAAGTCTTCGCCGCGCAGCATGGCAAACCGGCACGCAGTTTTCCCGCGCGCTTGCCGGCATTGCGCCTGGACCGCATTTACGTGCGCAACCTCAAGGCCAGCCATCCGCAAGTACTGACCTCCCGACCCTGGTCGCACCTTTCCGACCACGTCCCGCTGTCGGTGGAGATCGAGCTATGAGCAGCCAGTCGATGGAAAAAACCACGCTGCAACATATCCCTGCCCCGCCGACCCGCGAGCCGACAGCGGTCGATGTCGAATATGGCTGGCAAGGCAGCAACCGGGTCGAGTTGCTGGAAAATGGCGAGGAGTACTTTCCCCGGGTGTTTGAAGCCCTGCGCCGGGCGCAAAGTGAAATCCTGCTGGAAACCTTCATTTTGTTTGAGGATAAGGTCGGCAATGAGCTGCAACAGATATTGATCGAAGCCGCCCAGCGCGGTGTGCGCACCACCGTCAGCCTCGACGGCTTTGGTTGCGGCGAACTGAGCACTGGCTTTCTCACCGCCCTGACTGCGGCCGGCGTACATCTGCAAATGTTCGACCCGGCACCGAAACGCCTGGGCATCCGCACCAACTGGTTCCGGCGCCTGCACCGCAAGATTGTGGTGGTGGATGGCAGCGTCGCCTTCGTCGGCGGGATCAACTTCTCCGCCGATCATCTGGCCGACTTCGGCCCCGAGGCCAAACAGGATTATTCCGTGGAAGTGCAAGGCCCGGCCGTGGCCGATATCCATCACTTCGCCCTGCTGCAATGCGGTCGCCCGGTGCGGGCCAAATACTGGTGGCAACGGCGCCGGTTGCGGCGTTCGGAACTGGCCTTCAGCGATCACGATGGCCAGGTGCGTCTGGTGTACCGCGACAACGCTGAACACCCGGCCGACATCGAAGAGGTTTACCGCCAGGTGTTGCGCCAGGCGCAGCGCCGAGTGGTGATCGCCAACGCCTACTTTTTCCCCGGTTTCCGCCTGCTGCGCGAGATCCGCAATGCGGCCCGCCGGGGCGTGGATGTGCGGCTCATCCTGCAGGGCCAGCCAGACATGCTGGTGGCCAAGCTCGCCGCGCGCATGACCTACGACTACCTGCTGAAGTCCGGGGTGAAGATCTACGAATACTGCGACCGTCCGCTGCACGGCAAGGTCGCGTTGGTGGATGAAGACTGGAGCACCGTCGGCTCCAGTAACCTCGACCCGTTGAGCCTGGCGATGAATCTGGAAGCCAACGTGCTGATCCGTGACCGCGGTTTCAATCGACATCTGTTCGATCGCCTGGAAGACCTCAGCGACAACCACTGCAAGGCCATGTCTTTCGACATCACGCCACGCGGGCGTGTCTGGCACATGACCATCGGTTTTCTGGTGTTTCACTTCCTGCGGCATTTCCCGGCATGGGCCGGTTGGTTGCCGGCGCATAAACCGCACCTGAAACCCTTCCAACCCCCAACCGGGAGCGCCGACCATGAACCGCGCTGAGACCCACGCGCCAGCCCATGCAAAGAGCCCGGGCAAGTCCCATTGGGGTCGCTGGAAACGACCGCTAACGATGCTGTTTTTCCTGATGCTGATCGTGCTGTTCGCGACGCTCGCCCAGCGCCTCGAATGGAACGAAGTGTTCGATAACCTGGCCGATTTCAAGGTGCGCACGCTGATCATTGCGTCGGGGCTGACCCTGGTGAGCTTTCTGGTGTACGCCTGCTTCGACCTGATCGGCCGCACCTACATCCGCCAGAACCTGACATGGAAGCAGATCCTGCCCGTGGGGATCATCAGCTATGCCTTCAACCTCAACCTGAGCGCCTGGGTCGGCGGTATCGCCATGCGTTACCGGCTGTATTCGCGGCTCGGGGTCAGCAAGAGCAACATCGCGAAAATCCTCGGCCTGAGCCTGGCGACCAACTGGTTCGGCTACATGGTGATTGCCGGCGCCGTGTTCAGCAGTGGGCTGGTGCGCATGCCGCCGGGCTGGAAGCTCAGCAGTAGCGCGCTGCAAGGCGTGGGGGTTTTGTTGCTACTGCTGAGCGCCGGGTACCTGGCGGCGTGCCAGTTTGCCAAACGTCGGGAGTGGGCGATTCGCGGTATCGAAATTGACCTGCCATCGCTGCGCATGGCGGTGCTGCAACTGGCCCTCGGGGCCCTGAACTGGGCGCTGATGGCGGCGGTGATTTTCACTTTGCTGCCGGGCAAACTGGATTTTCCATTGGTGCTGGGCGTGCTGTTGATCAGCGCCATCGCCGGGGTCATCACCCACATCCCGGCCGGGCTCGGCGTGCTCGAGGCGGTGTTCGTGGCGCTGCTGCAACATGAGGTTTCGCGAGGCAGCCTGGTGGCGGGACTGCTGGCTTATCGAGCGATTTACTTCATTTTGCCGCTGTTGATTGCCCTGGTGATGTATTTGCTGGTGGAGGCCAAGGCCAAGTCGTTGCGGATTTCCAGGAAACCCAAGTGATTTTGTGCTGGTTGTGAGGACGCCTTCGCGAGCAAGCCCGTTCCCACAAGGATCGAAGGCGTACCATAGAATTTGCATCCACCAACGGACCCTGTGGGAGCGGGCTTGCCCGCGAAGGCGTCCGCAAGATCACCACAAATCTCAGGACGATTGAATAATGCTCAACCGCTCCCCTACCACCATCTCGGTAATCCAATCGACGAGGATCGAGGTGTAGGCCTGTTGGGAAACCGGCTCACTCAAGGCATGGTCGGCGCCGTCGATGATGCGGTGAGTCAGTGAATGAGTCTGCTGGCACGCCGCGCGGTAGCTCATGATCGTCGCATGGGGCACGTAATCGTCAGTCTCGGACTGCACCAGCAGGACATCCCCGGTGAATTGCGAACAGGCATGCAAGGCGCGGTTACTGTCGGCACGCACCAGGGTGCTTCGATAGTCACGCAGATCCAACTTGTCGAGATCGCGTTTCGGCGCGTGCCATTGCTCGTCGCGATACAGCGCCGGCACCCGTAGCGCCAGCCAGCGCACGGGTCTGAGCGAGGTCAGGATCGAGGCCAGATACCCCCCGTAACTGGTGCCGACCACGGCAATCGCCGAGGTATCGAGGGCCGGGTGCGCGAGCAGGCGATCATAGGCTGCCAGCAGGTCGCGCAAGTTGTCTTCGCGGGTCACCCGGGACAATGGAATGCCGGTGCCGCCGGTGTGCCCGCGCAGGTCGAAAGTCAGACACACGCAGCCCAACCCGGCGATGCCTTTGGCGCGCTCCAGGTCCCGCTCCTGACTGCCGCCCCAACCGTGCACGAAGAGCACGCCGGGGACTTTCGATTTGGGGCTCAGAAAAGTCCCGCTCATCTGTTCGTTGTCGATGTCGATCTGAATGGATTCGCTTCTAGCCGTCATAGGATTTGACCGTTACGTACTTGAGCAGAAAGTCACTGGTCTGCGCCGGCCCGCGGTACACCTCGATGGCGTCTGCAGGCAGCGGCTGATCGTTGTAGGTTTCCACCGAAGACACCCGGATCGCGCGCATCCCCCGATCGTTGACGAAACTCTGCAACGCCGCCACTTCGGCACTGCTGGCACCACCCATGCGCCAGGACTGTTCGAGCACACCGCTGCGCGCCTGCCCGTCACTGTCAACACCTTGGGCGATGTCGTAGTTGCGCCGCGAGGCATAAAAGCCGGGATAGGCTTCATCCGCCGCCTTGTCGAACACCTGCGCCTGATGAATCGCCAGGCGCACATCTTCCGGCAGATCCAGTTTCAGCAATTCGTCGTAGTCGCCCGGCACCACCAGCAGGTTGGACCCGCCATACACAGCCTCGCCCTGCGCGTCTTCGGTAAGGTATTGATCACCGCAGTAACTGAGGACCTTGCCGCCAATAAAACTCTGGCCGACGCTGTGGGTGATCACCTGGTCCAGATCCTGTTCGAGCACCACGCCTTCGGTGAACGTAGTCCCGGCCTCTGGCCTGGCGAGCACTTCATCGAACCCGTCGAGGCTTTTGATCACTTCCTGACCGCGTCCGGCACAGGCATGAATCGGCTTCAGGCGGATCGGCCCGGTGTACAACAGATGCTCCGCCGCCGGACGCGCGTCCTTCAGGGAGAAGACGCTGAGACCGTCGAGCACCACGCTGCGCACCCGCTCGGAAAACAATGGAGCCCAGCCTGGCGGCGCATGGGCATGGCGGTTGAGCAATCCGTGACTGATGGCCTTGGTGCAGATGAAGTCGTGGTCGACATAACCACCCCACAAATCTTCCGGTCCCTTGACCCCCAGTTGCCGGGCAGCCGCAGCGCCCACCAGGGTCTGGGTCGGCAACAGGTAGAGATCCCGTCCGTCGTGCAACTGCGGGTCGTAGCTGCCGCCGTACTTGAGCCCCAATATCTGCGCCAGCCAGCGGGCCAGCGCACGGTTGGTTTCGACTTCATGCAGCGGCGCGTTGGCGAGCACCGAATGGGCGACCACCAGTTTCTTGCGGTTTGTTGGGGTCATGCATCCCCCTTCAATCGACGCTTGATGAATGTAGTTGAAGGGGTGCAGGGATCAGGCCAAGGCTCGTTGTGGCATAAGGCGTTTTAAATCAGACCGTTGCCCATAAAGTGATGGCATGGGGCCTGTTTTATTCTGCACGACGCCCTTTGATACTCCGGCATTTTGCACGACTCAGGACTGGCACAGACCCCATGTGGGAGCGGGCTTGCTCGCGAATGCTATCTGTCAGCGAGGCTGATGTTGACTGACACACCGCTTTCGCGAGCAAGCCCCACACAGGGGATTTGTGGTGCTGCGTCTACCGCGTCGCGGCCCCCGGCGTCACCCCGAACCGCGTCCGATAATCACTCGGCGCCAGCCCGGTGATTTTCTTGAAGGTCGCGCGAAACGCCCCGGGGTCCTGATAACCCACGGTCCAGGCGATGTGGTCAATGGTGCCGTTGGTGAATTCGAGCATTTCCCGGGCCTTGCCGACTCGCAGATGCTGGCAGTATTCGGTGGGTTTGAGGCCGGTGGCCGCACGGAATCGGCGCAGGAAGGTACGTTCTTCCATGCATGCCTTTTCGGCCATCGCCGCCAGTGATACATCCGTCGCCCCGGTGCTTTGCAGCCAGTGCTGCACCTTGAGGATCGCCGCATCACCATGGCTGAGGATCGGTGCAAAATTACTGCCGCACTCACTGGCGCTGTCGCTGTGCTCCACCACCAGAAACCGCGCGGTGCTGGTGGCAATGCTCGGCCCCAGCAGACGGTTGACCAGGCGCAGCCCCAGCTCGGACCAGGCCATCAACCCGGCAGTGGTGATCAGGTCGCCGTCATCGACAATTGGCGTATCGGCCTTGAGCCTGATTGACGGGTAACGCTCGGCAAAGGCTTTGGCCGAGGTCCAGTGGGTGGTGGCACTGCGGCCATCGAGCAGACCGCTTTCCGCCAACAGGATAGACCCCACGCAAACCCCGCCCAGTGTCGCGCCGCCGGCATGTTGCTCGCGTAACCAGCGGATCAATCCCTGTGGCGCCTGGCCCTCGGTAAATCCGGCAATCGACGGGGGAATCAACACGGCCACCAGGGCGCGCTCCGGACCGGGATGGCTGTCGAAGACCCGCGCCGGCAACTGATCGCCTTCGACCTGCCAATGGCTGACCCGCAACAGCGGCAACTGCGCAGACTGATGTTCGGCGGCAATCCGGTTGGCCACCCCGAACAAATCCGTCAAGCCATGCACCGCCGCCATCTGCGCGCCGGGATAGATCAGCACGCCCAGCTCAGCGATTGCCCTTTCTGCATCCATTGTCAGTTTTCCCCCTTCTATTGTCGGTGCGACCAATCCCCGGATCGCCGGCCAGAGCCAATACTTCATTCCACACCAACACACACTTCGAGGAAACAGTCATGGCCAAGCAAGCGCTCATCGTAGTCGATATCCAGAACGACTACTTCCCCCAAGGCAAGTGGCCGCTGGTCGGCGCCGACGCCGCTGCGGACAACGCCGTTCGCCTGATCAAGGCCTTCCGCGATGCCGGTGATTCGGTGGTGCACATCCGCCACGAATTCACGTCCGAAGAGGCGCCGTTTTTCACCCCGAACTCCGAAGGCGCCAAGCTGCACCCCAAAGTGCTCAACCGCGCCGACGAACCGGTGGTGCTCAAGCACTTCGTCAACTCGTTCCGCGAAACCGAGCTGAAATCGATCCTCGACGAACAAGGCATCAAGGAACTGGTGGTCGTGGGCAGCATGAGCCACATGTGCGTCGACGGCATCACCCGTGCGGCGGCGGACTTTGGCTACAAGGTGACCGTGATCCACGACGCCTGCGCCACCCGTGACCTGGAATTCAATGGCGTGAATGTACCGGCGGCCCAGGTTCATGCGGCGTTCATGGCAGCCCTGGCGTTTGCGTATGCCAGCGTGGTGTCGGCCAACGATTTCCTCGCGGCCTGAGCCTGCAACTAAATATCACCGACCATAAAAAACCCGCACTTCAGACCGAAGTGCGGGTTTTGTTTTTCAGCTTGCCGTTTGCAGGCTTTCAGCAGCTTTAGAAAGGAATATCGTCATCAAAGCTGTCGAAATCCGGAGCCGGCTGAGGTGCCGCCTGCTGTGGAGCCGGACGCGACTGCTGCGGCGCCGACTGCTGTGGACGCGGAGCCTGCTGGCGCGGAGCGGATTGCTGGTAGTTGTTACCGCCGCCCTGGCCCTGCTGGTCGCCCTGTGGACGACCGCCCAGCAGTTGCATGGTGCCTTGCATGTCGACCACGATTTCGGTGGTGTAACGCTTGATACCGTCTTTTTCCCACTCACGGGTCTGCAGCTTGCCTTCGATGTACACCTGCGAACCTTTACGCAGGTATTCGCCGGCGATTTCCGCAACCTTGCCGAACATCGACACACGGTGCCATTCGGTCTTTTCGACTTTCTGACCAGTTTGCTTGTCGGTCCACTGTTCGCTGGTTGCCAGACTCAGGTTGGTCACGGCATTACCGTTAGGCAAGTAGCGAACTTCGGGATCCTGGCCGCAAGTGCCGACCAATATGACTTTGTTAACCCCACGGGCCATAACGTTCTCCTAGGCTACGCACGCTGCCTCGGCCGGGTTGTTCACCAGGCGCTCAAGGGTGGTGCGATCCAATAGTTCGGTGTCCAGTTTGATGTAAATCGCCGCCTCTTCCGCGACGATGACTGCATCTGTTACCCCTACGACCGCCTTCAGGCGCTCGACCAGACCCGCTTCGCGGATCGCCTCGGGCGACAACGGCAAGCGCAGGCTTGTGACGTAGGGAGGTTCGCGCATGGTAACAGCAAAGGCTAGCCAGAGGGCAGCCAGACCGGCGCATCCGAGGAACACAACCGACAGACCGCCATGCTGGAACAGCCAGCCACCGAGGATTCCCCCCAGTGCCGAGCCGAGGAACTGGCTGGTGGAATAAACCCCCATCGCCGTGCCCTTGCCGCCTGCCGGTGAAACCTTGCTTATCAGCGACGGCAACGAGGCTTCCAGCAGATTGAACGCGGTGAAAAACACCACCGTACCGATCACCAGAGACCGCAAGCTATCGCCAAACTGCCAGAAGAATAGCTCAGTGAGCAGCAGCGTCACGACGGAGCCGAGCAAAACTCGTTTCATTTTGCGTTTCTTCTCGCCGTAGATAATGAACGGGATCATGGCGAAGAAAGAAATCAGCAGCGCGGTCAGGTACACCCACCAGTGCTGCTCCTTGGGCAGCCCGGCCTTCTCGACCAGCGCCAGCGGCAAGGCGACGAAGCTGGACATCAACATCGCGTGCAACACAAAAATGCCCAGGTCCAGACGCAGCAGGTCCGGATGCTTGAGCGTCGGGATCAGCGCCTGGCGCGCTACACCGGACTCACGATGCTGCAACGGGCCGGTGGAACGCGGCACCATGAACATCACGATCACAATGCCGAACAATGCCATGCCGCCGGTGGCGAGGAACAACCCGGACAGGCCGAAAGCGCGGGTCAGCAGCGGGCCGACCACCATGGCCACCGCAAACGACAGGCCGATGGTCATGCCGATCATGGCCATGGCCTTGGTCCGGTGTTGCTCGCGGGTCAGGTCGGACAGCAAGGCCATGACCGCTGCGGAAATCGCCCCGGCGCCCTGCAGGATTCGCCCGGCGATCACACCCCAGATCGAATCGGCATTGGCTGCCAGCAGGCTGCCGAGGGCAAACACGATCAGGCCCAGGTAAATCACCGGGCGGCGACCGATGCGGTCGGAAATGAAACCGAAAGGAATCTGGAAAACCGCCTGGGTCAGGCCATAAGCGCCAATCGCCAGGCCGATCAGGGCCGGCGTGGCTCCGGCCAGATCCATCCCATAGGTCGCCAGTACCGGCAACACCATGAACATGCCAAGCATACGGAAGGCGAACACCAGGGCCAGACCGCTTGCCGCGCGGGTCTCGCTGCCACTCATGCGCTCGCTGTGGGGATCGTGCATGGAAAAACCTCATGTGAACCGGCGGCGATTCTACCAGTCCCATCGATTGGCGGGGTATATCGCGACGCTTTGACGCGCATTGCTGACACACTCTTCATGTAAGACAGTAGCCCACTCGTTTGATAGTGTGCATCCATCCAGTATTTGGCCGTATACTCCTACGTTTTCGACGCCCGCCGAGCGAGGCCACCTTGGACAAGATCCTGATTCGTGGGGCTCGAACCCACAACCTGAAGAACATCGACCTGACCCTGCCACGGGACAAGCTGATCGTCATCACCGGCCTGTCCGGCTCCGGCAAGTCGTCCCTGGCGTTCGACACCCTGTACGCCGAAGGTCAGCGCCGCTACGTCGAATCGCTGTCGGCCTACGCCCGGCAGTTCCTGTCGATGATGGAAAAGCCCGACGTCGACACCATCGAAGGCCTGTCGCCGGCAATTTCCATCGAACAGAAATCGACCTCGCACAACCCGCGTTCGACGGTCGGCACCATTACCGAAATCTACGACTACCTGCGCCTGCTTTATGCACGCGTGGGTATTCCGCGCTGTCCGGATCACGATATCCCGCTGGAAGCGCAGACCGTCAGCCAAATGGTCGACCTGGTTCTCGCCGAGCCGGAAGGCAGCAAGCTGATGCTGCTGGCCCCGGTCATCCGCGAACGCAAAGGCGAGCACCTGTCGGTTTTCGAAGAACTGCGCGCGCAAGGCTTCGTTCGTGCCCGAATCAACGGCAAGCTTTACGAACTGGACGAAGCGCCGAAGCTCGACAAGCAGAAAAAGCACACCATCGATGTCGTGGTCGACCGATTCAAGGTCCGCGCCGACCTGCAACAACGCCTGGCCGAATCTTTCGAGACCGCGCTGAAGCTGGCGGACGGCATCGCCCTGGTGGCTCCGATGGACGACGAGCCCGGTGAAGAGATGATCTTCTCCGCACGCTTTGCCTGCCCGATCTGCGGCCACGCCATCAGCGAGCTGGAACCCAAGCTGTTCTCCTTCAACAACCCGGCCGGCGCTTGCCCGACCTGTGATGGCCTGGGGGTAAAGCAGTTCTTCGATATCAAGCGTCTGGTCAACGGCGAACTGACACTGGCCGAAGGGGCAATTCGCGGCTGGGATAGGCGCAACGTCTATTACTTCCAGATGCTCGGGTCGCTGGCGGCCCACTACAAATTCAGCCTGGAAGTACCGTTCAACGAACTGCCAGCCGATCAGCAGAAATTCATCCTGCACGGCAGCGGCTCGCAAAACGTCGATTTCAAGTACCTGAACGACCGTGGCGACATCGTCAAACGCTCGCATCCGTTCGAAGGCATCGTGCCGAACTTGGAGCGCCGTTACCGCGAAACCGAATCCGCTTCGGTGCGCGAAGAGCTGGCCAAGTTCCTCAGCACCCAGTCGTGCCCGGACTGCCGTGGCACCCGCCTGCGTCGCGAAGCGCGGCACGTTTGGGTTGGCGAGAAAACCCTGCCGGCGGTGACCAACCTGCCGATCGGCGATGCATCCGATTATTTTGGCGGGCTCAAGCTTACCGGTCGCCGTGGCGAAATCGCCGACAAGATCCTCAAGGAAATCCGCGAGCGTCTGCAGTTTCTGGTCAACGTCGGCCTCGACTATCTGTCGCTGGACCGCAGCGCCGACACCTTGTCCGGTGGCGAGGCCCAGCGTATTCGTCTGGCCAGCCAGATTGGCGCCGGCCTGGTGGGTGTCCTGTACATCCTCGACGAACCCTCCATCGGCCTGCATCAGCGCGACAACGACCGGCTGCTGGGCACCCTCAAGCACCTGCGCGATATCGGCAACACGGTGATCGTGGTCGAGCACGACGAAGATGCCATTCGCCTGGCTGACTACGTGGTGGACATCGGCCCGGGCGCTGGCGTGCACGGCGGGCATATCGTCGCCGAGGGCACACCCGCCGAGGTCATGGCGCATCCGGACTCGCTGACGGGCAAATACCTGTCGGGCCGGGTGAAGATCGAAGTCCCGGCCAAGCGCACACCGCGCAACAAGAAGCTGACGCTGGCGCTCAAGGGTGCGCGTGGCAACAACCTGCGCAATGTCGACCTGGAAATTCCGATCGGCCTGCTGACCTGTGTCACCGGCGTATCCGGCTCGGGCAAGTCGACGCTGATCAACAACACGCTGTTCCCGCTGAGCGCCACGGCACTGAATGGCGCCACCACGCTTGAGGCCGCCGCCCACGACAGCATCAAGGGCCTGGAGCACTTGGACAAGGTCGTGGACATCGACCAGAGCCCGATCGGCCGGACACCGCGCTCCAACCCGGCGACCTACACCGGATTGTTCACGCCGATCCGCGAATTGTTCGCCGGCGTACCGGAGTCTCGCTCCCGTGGCTACGGGCCGGGGCGTTTCTCCTTCAACGTCAAGGGCGGCCGCTGCGAAGCCTGCCAGGGCGACGGCCTGATCAAGGTCGAGATGCACTTCCTGCCGGACATCTACGTGCCTTGCGACGTGTGCAAGAGCAAGCGTTACAACCGCGAGACCCTGGAGATCAAGTACAAGGGCAAGAGCATCCACGAAACCCTCGAGATGACCATCGAGGAAGCGCGGGTGTTCTTCGACGCCGTACCGGCCCTGGCGCGCAAGCTGCAAACATTGATGGACGTCGGCCTGTCGTACATCAAGCTGGGGCAATCGGCGACCACGCTCTCCGGTGGTGAAGCCCAGCGGGTAAAACTGTCCCGCGAACTGTCCAAGCGTGACACCGGCAAGACCCTGTACATCCTCGATGAACCGACCACCGGCCTGCACTTCGCGGATATCCAGCAACTGCTGGACGTGTTGCATCGCCTGCGCGACCACGGCAACACCGTGGTGGTGATCGAGCACAACCTGGACGTGATCAAGACCGCCGACTGGCTTGTGGACCTCGGTCCGGAAGGTGGTTCAAAGGGCGGGCAAATCATTGCCGTCGGCACGCCGGAGGAAGTATCCGAGATGAAGCAGTCTCATACCGGTTACTACCTCAAGCCTTTGCTGGAGCGTGACCGGGCTTAACCGGGTGCCATGAAAAAGCCCCTGTCACTTCGTCAGTGACAGGGGCTTTTTTTGTATCCGCTGAATCAGGCGTGGGATTGCAGGTAGTTCTCAAGCCCGATCAACTTGATCAGACCCAACTGCTTTTCGAGCCAGTAGGTGTGATCTTCTTCAGTGTCATGTAATTGAACCCGCAGCATTTCGCGGCTGACATAATCTTTGTGCTGCTCGCAGAGCTTGATGCCCTTGCACAGCGCAGCCCGCACCTTGTATTCCAGGCGTAGATCCGCTTCGAGCATCTCAGTGACCGTGGTGCCGACATCAAGATCGTCCGGACGCATGCGCGGCGTGCCTTCGAGCATCAGAATCCGGCGCATCAGAGCATCAGCGTGCCCAGCCTCTTCTTCCATCTCGTGGTTGATTCGTTCGTAGAGCTTGGTGAAACCCCAGTCCTCATACATCCGCGAATGGACGAAATATTGATCACGCGCAGCCAGTTCGCCGGTCAGCAACGTGTTGAGGTAATCGATCACATCTGGGTGGCCTTGCATCGCCCTACATCTCCCTGCTTGAAAGTTGTAGTTTGAACCAACACGGCCATATCGTCACTCGGAAGACGCAATAAAAGCGAAGATATTCTGAGAAAAGCAGCTGAAATAACGCAAAAACCGCCCAAACAAGGGCGGTTCTGCTTCTCATTTAGACTTCGTTAAGCTGTACGTTGAGCAGCTTTGCGATTGCTTCTCCATACGCCGGGTCCGCCTTGAAAAAATGCTGCAACTGGCGATCAACCACGTCACTCGACACACCCGCCATCGCACCAGCGATGTTGCTGACCAGCAATGATTTCTGCTCTGCAGACATCAAGCGGAACAATGCGCCTGCGTGACTGTAGTAGTCGGTATCTTCGCGGTGATCATAACGATCGGCTGCACCGCTCAGGGCCAATGCCGGCTCTGCATAACGAGGCGCCTGCTTCGGAGACTCGACGTAGCTGTTTGGCTCGTAGTTCGGCGCCGCACCGCCATTGCTGCCAAAAGCCATTGAGCCGTCGCGCTGGTAGGTGTTGACCGGGCTGCGCGGAGCATTGACTGGCAGTTGTTGGTGATTGGTGCCGACACGGTAGCGGTGCGCGTCCGCATAGGCGAACACCCGGCCTTGCAGCATACGATCCGGCGAGAGGCCAACGCCTGGCACCATGTTGCTGGGACCGAACGCCGCCTGCTCGACTTCCGCAAAGTAATTCTGCGGATTGCGATTGAGCTCCAGTTCGCCCACTTCAATCAGTGGAAACTCTTTCTGCGACCAGGTTTTGGTCACATCAAACGGGTTCTCGTAATGCGCTGCCGCCTGAGCCTCGGTCATGATCTGAATGCACACGCGCCATTTCGGGAAATCGCCTCGTTCGATGGCATTGAACAAGTCACGCTGGGCGTAATCCGGATCGGCACCCGCCAGGCGCGCAGCCTCGGCAGGAGCAAGGTTCTTGATCCCCTGCTTGGTCTTGTAGTGCCACTTCACCCAGTGACGCTCACCTTGAGCGTTGATAAGACTGTAAGTGTGGCTACCAAAGCCGTGCATATGACGGTAGCCGTCAGGGATACCCCGGTCGGAGAACAGGATGGTGACCTGATGCAGCGCCTCGGGCGAATGCGACCAGAAGTCCCACATCATCTGGGCACTCTTGAGGTTGCTTTGCGGCAAGCGCTTCTGGGTGTGGATAAAGTCTGGAAACTTCAGTGGATCGCGAATGAAGAACACCGGGGTGTTGTTGCCGACGATGTCCCAGTTGCCTTCCTCGGTGTAAAACTTCAGGGCAAAGCCACGCGGATCACGCTCGGTATCGGCCGAACCACGCTCACCACCCACGGTGGAAAACCGCAGGAACGTCGGAGTTTGCTTGCCAACCGCTTCGAACAGCTTGGCACTGGTGTATTGGCTGATATCGCTGGTCACGGTAAACGTACCGTAGGCACCCGAGCCTTTGGCGTGTACACGGCGCTCAGGGATGTTTTCACGGTTGAAGTGGGCAAGCTTCTCGATCAGGTGGAAGTCGTCGAGCATCAGCGGGCCACGAGGGCCGGCGGAACGGGAATTCTGGTTATCGGCAACAGGAGCGCCACTGGCGGTTGTAAGCGTTGTGTTTTGGCTCATGCGAAATTCCTTCCTCTGTCGGTCTTTAACTGCCGGCTAATCGGCTGAGAAGGAGTATTGATCATCAATATGACAGCTACAAATTCATTAACTTGCAGACATCGATAGAGAAATACTAATGATCATCCCCATCCCATACTGACAACGGGAAAGATTCGAGGATTGTATGAACGGCGCGTTTTTCTTACAGGCACAAAAAACCGGGCACTAGGCCCGGTTCCTTGTTTCAGACTGACGTCTTACTCGGCGGATACAGCTTCGCCAGCAGTAGCACGATCAACCAACTCGACGTACGCCATAGGCGCGTTGTCGCCAGCGCGGAAACCGCACTTGAGGATGCGCAGGTAGCCACCCTCACGGGTAGCGTAACGCTTGCCCAGGTCGTTGAAGAGCTTACCAACGATAGCTTTCGAACGAGTACGGTCGAAAGCCAGACGGCGGTTAGCAACGCTATCTATCTTGGCCAAAGTGATCAGCGGCTCAGCAACGCGACGCAGTTCTTTAGCTTTTGGCAGAGTAGTTTTGATCAGCTCGTGCTCGAACAGCGACACCGCCATGTTTTGGAACATGGCCTTGCGGTGCGAGCTGGTGCGGCTCAGGTGACGACCACTTTTACGATGACGCATGGTTCATTCCTTACCAAACACTACGTTCGGTGATTACGACGATCAGGCAGTCGCCTTGTCGTCCTTCTTAAGACTTGCAGGCGGCCAGTTGTCGAGGCGCATGCCGAGGGACAGACCGCGGGAGGCCAGAACGTCCTTGATTTCAGTCAAGGATTTCTTGCCCAGGTTCGGAGTCTTCAACAGTTCCACTTCGGTACGCTGAATCAGGTCACCGATGTAGTAAATGTTTTCCGCCTTAAGGCAGTTAGCCGAACGTACAGTCAGTTCCAGATCGTCAACCGGGCGAAGCAGGATCGGATCGATCTCGTCTTCCTGCTCGACAACCACTGGCTCACTGTCACCTTTGAGGTCGACGAACGCAGCCAACTGCTGTTGCAGGATGGTTGCAGCGCGGCGAATAGCCTCTTCAGGATCCAGAGTACCGTTGGTTTCCAGATCAATAACCAGCTTGTCCAGGTTAGTACGCTGCTCGACACGGGCGTTTTCCACCACGTATGCGATACGGCGAACCGGGCTGAACGAAGAGTCAAGCTGCAAGCGACCGATGCTGCGGCTTTCGTCTTCATCGCTCTGACGCGAGTCTGCCGGTTCATAACCACGACCACGAGCTACTACGAGCTTCATGTTCAGGGCGCCGTTAGACGCCAGGTTAGCGATTACGTGATCGGGATTAACGATCTCGACATCATGATCCAGCTGAATATCGGCAGCGGTAACCACCCCCGAACCCTTCTTCGACAAGGTCAGCGTAACTTCGTCACGACCGTGCAGCTTGATAGCCAGACCTTTAAGGTTCAACAGGATTTCAATTACGTCTTCCTGTACACCTTCGATGGCGCTGTACTCGTGGAGCACACCGTCAATCTCGGCCTCGACTACTGCACAGCCGGGCATTGAGGACAACAGGATGCGGCGCAGCGCGTTGCCCAGGGTATGGCCGAAACCACGCTCGAGAGGCTCGAGAGTGATCTTGGCGCGGGTTGGACTGACAACCTGCACATCAATGTGGCGGGGTGTCAGGAACTCATTTACCGAAATCTGCATGGATGCACCTATTTTCTAGCCCTTACTTGGAGTAGAGCTCGACAATCAGGCTTTCGTTGATGTCGGCGGACAGATCACTGCGAGCTGGAACGTTCTTGAAAACGCCCGACTTCTTCTCAGTGTCTACTTCTACCCATTCTACGCGGCCACGTTGGGCACACAGATCGAGAGCTTGGACAATGCGAAGTTGATTTTTTGCTTTCTCGCGAACAGCAACCACGTCACCAGCACGAACCTGGTAGGACGGAACGTTAACGGTCTGACCGTTTACGCTGATCGACTTGTGCGATACCAGCTGACGGGATTCGGCACGAGTCGAACCAAAGCCCATACGGTATACAACGTTGTCCAGACGGCATTCGAGCAGTTGCAGCAGGTTCTCACCGGTTGCACCTTTCTTGCCAGCAGCTTCTTTGTAGTAGCCGCTGAATTGACGCTCGAGAACGCCGTAGATACGACGGACCTTCTGCTTTTCACGCAGTTGGGTGCCGTAGTCGGACTGGCGACCGCGGCGTTGGCCGTGGATACCAGGTGCTGCTTCAATGTTGCACTTCGATTCGATCGCGCGCACGCCGCTCTTCAGGAAGAGATCGGTGCCTTCGCGACGAGCGAGTTTGCATTTTGGACCAATGTAACGAGCCATTCTTTACAATCTCCTGGATTACACGCGGCGCTTCTTCGGCGGACGGCACCCGTTGTGCGGGATTGGCGTCACGTCGGTGATGCTGGCGATCTTGTAGCCACAGCCGTTCAAAGCGCGGACTGCGGATTCACGACCTGGACCTGGACCTTTGACATTGACGTCGAGGTTTTTCAGGCCGTATTCCAGCGCAGCTTGACCAGCACGTTCAGCAGCTACTTGAGCAGCAAACGGGGTGGACTTGCGGGAACCGCGGAAACCCGAACCACCGGAGGTAGCCCAGGAAAGAGCGTTACCTTGACGGTCGGTAATGGTCACGATGGTGTTGTTAAAAGATGCATGGATGTGGGCGATGCCATCAACCACTGTCTTTTTAACTTTTTTACGAGGACGAGCAGCAGGTTTTGCCATGATTAAATTCCTGTCGATTCGCTGGGGCGATTACTTGCGGATCGGCTTACGCGGACCTTTACGGGTACGCGCGTTGGTCTTGGTACGCTGACCGCGTACTGGAAGACCGCGACGATGACGCAGACCGCGATAGCAACCGAGGTCCATCAAGCGCTTGATTTTCATGTTGATTTCGCGACGCAGGTCACCTTCAGTGGTGAACTTCGCCACTTCGCCACGCAGCTGTTCAATTTGCTCGTCGCTCAGATCTTTGATCTTTGCTGCTGGGTTTACCCCAGTCTCTGCACAAATTTTCTGTGCAGTAGTGCGACCAACACCATAGATGTAGGTCAGCGAGATAACAGTATGCTTGTTATCTGGAATGTTAACGCCTGCAATACGGGCCATTCAGTGGGACTCCAATTGACAGCTACCTACGCCCCGGAAGCCAAGAAATAGGGCGCGAGATAATATCGCTGTAATAACAAATAATCAACCCGGCAGCGCACTAGCTGCCGGGCTTGAAGCACAATCACACTCAGCCTTGGCGCTGTTTGTGACGCGGTTCCGCGCTGCAAATTACTCGAACAACACCTTCGCGGCGAATAATCTTGCAGTTACGGCACAGCTTTTTCACCGATGCACGAACTTTCATCACCAACTCCTCGAACCTTATGGGTCAGCGCAGCATGCCGCTGCCGTAACCCTTCAGGTTGGCTTTCTTCATCAGGGATTCGTACTGGTGCGAAACGAGGTGCGATTGTACTTGGGACATGAAGTCCATCACAACCACGACGACGATCAGCAACGAGGTCCCGCCAAGGTAGAACGGTACGTTGGCTGCAACCACCAGGAACTGGGGCAACAGGCAGACGGCCGTCATGTAAAGAGCACCGAACATGGTCAAGCGAGTCAGAACGCCATCAATGTAGCGCGCAGACTGCTCACCTGGACGGATGCCCGGAATAAAGGCACCGGACTTCTTCAGGTTTTCCGCTACGTCTTTCGGATTGAACATCAACGCCGTATAGAAGAAGCAGAAGAAAATAATCCCTGCACTAAACAGCAGAATATTCAACGGCTGACCAGGAGCGATCGACTGCGAGATGTCCTGCAACCAGCCCATACCTTCAGACTGACCGAACCAGGCACCCAACGAAGCCGGGAACAGCAAAATGCTGCTCGCGAAAATAGCCGGAATAACACCAGCCATGTTCACCTTCAGCGGCAAGTGGCTTGTCTGCGCAGCGAAGACCTTGCGGCCCTGCTGACGCTTGGCGTAGTGAACAGCAATACGACGCTGACCACGCTCAATGAACACCACGAAACCGATAATCGCTACTGCCAGCAAACCGATGGCAACCAGGGCGAAGATGTTGATATCACCCTGACGTGCAGACTCGAAAGACTGCCCGATCGCTCTCGGAAGACCGGCGACGATACCCGAAAAAATCAACATCGAGATACCGTTGCCAACACCACGCTCAGTAATCTGCTCACCCAGCCACATCATGAACATCGCACCAGCCACAAAAGTGGATACCGCGACGAAATGGAAGCCAAAGTCACCAGTGAACGCAACGCCCTGCCCCGCCAGACCAATGGACATGCCAATGGCCTGGACGAGAGCGAGGACGACAGTGCCGTAGCGGGTGTACTGGCTGATCTTGCGACGGCCAGCTTCACCTTCCTTCTTCAACTGCTCCAGCTGCGGACTGACGGCGGTCATCAGTTGCATGATGATCGATGCCGAGATGTACGGCATGATCCCCAGTGCAAAGATGCTCATCCGTTCCAGCGCGCCGCCGGAAAACATGTTGAACAAGCTAAGAATGGTCCCCTCATTCTGTCGAAACAGGTCCGCGAGTCGGTCCGGGTTGATACCTGGAACCGGGATGTGTGCGCCTATTCGGTAGACGATAATCGCCAGGAACAGAAAACGCAGACGAGCCCAGAGTTCAGACATACCGCCTTTGCCGAGCGCAGAGAGAGCACCTTGCTTAGCCATTTATTCCTCGAACTTGCCGCCAGCTGCTTCGATAGCCGCACGCGCACCTTTGGTGGCGCCGATTCCCTTGCCGATAGTGACAGCGCGAGTCACTTCACCGGACAGCATGATTTTCACACGCTGTACGTTGACGTTGATCACGTTGGCATCTTTCAGGGACTGCACGGTGACGATGTCGCCTTCCACTTTAGCCAGCTCGGACAGACGCACTTCTGCGCGATCCATGGCCTTCAGGGAAACGAAACCGAACTTCGGCAGGCGACGATGCAGCGGCTGTTGACCGCCTTCAAAGCCTGGAGCAATGGTGCCACCGGAGCGGGAGGTCTGACCTTTGTGACCACGGCCACCAGTCTTACCCAAACCGCTACCGATACCACGGCCCGGACGATGCTTTTCGCGACGGGAACCCGGCGCTGGACTCAGATCATTGAGTTTCATCGATTAACCCTCGACACGCAGCATGTAGTAAGCCTTGTTGATCATCCCGCGATTCTCGGGAGTATCCTGGACTTCTACAGTGTGACCGATGCGACGCAGACCCAGACCCTTAACGCACAGTTTGTGGTTAGGGATGCGGCCGGTCATGCTTTTGATCAGCGTTACTTTTACGGTAGCCATGATCAGAAGATCTCCTTGACGCTTTTGCCACGCTTGGCGGCAATGGATTCAGGAGACTGCATTGCTTTCAAACCCTTGAAAGTGGCGTGAACCACGTTTACCGGGTTAGTCGAGCCGTAGCACTTGGCCAGAACGTTCTGAACGCCAGCAACTTCGAGGACAGCACGCATAGCGCCGCCAGCGATGATACCGGTACCTTCAGAAGCAGGCTGCATGTACACCTTCGAAGCGCCGTGAGCGGACTTCATTGCGTACTGCAGAGTGGTGCCGTTCAGATCAACCTGGATCATGTTGCGGCGAGCAGCTTCCATTGCCTTCTGGATCGCAGCAGGCACTTCACGCGACTTGCCACGGCCGAAGCCAACACGGCCTTTACCATCACCAACCACGGTCAACGCGGTGAAAGTGAAGATACGGCCGCCTTTAACGGTTTTGGCTACGCGGTTAACTTGAACCAGCTTCTCGATGTAGCCTTCGTCGCGCTTTTGGTCGTTATTTGACATAACTTAGAACTCCAGCCCAGCTTCACGAGCAGCATCAGCCAGCGCTTTAACGCGGCCGTGGTACTTGAAGCCAGAGCGGTCGAAAGCCACTTGCGAGACGCCAGCGGCCTTAGCACGCGTAGCGACCAGCTGGCCAACCTTAGTGGCCGCGTCGATGTTGCCGGTGGCACCATCACGCAGTTCTTTATCCAAAGTCGAGGCGCTTGCCAGGACTTTGTTGCCGTCGGCCGAAATGACCTGGGCGTAGATGTGCTGCGAAGAGCGGAACACGCAGAGACGCACGACTTCGAGTTCGTGCATTTTCAGGCGTGCTTTGCGAGCGCGACGCAGTCGAGTAACTTTTTTGTCGGTCATTTGCTATGCCCTACTTCTTCTTGGCTTCTTTACGACGGACGACTTCGTCCGCGTAGCGCACACCTTTGCCTTTGTACGGCTCTGGTGGACGGAAGTCGCGGATCTCGGCGGCCACTTGACCTACCAGCTGCTTGTCGATGCCCTTGATCAGGATATCGGTCTGGCTAGGAGTCTCAGCGGTGATGCCTTCCGGCAGTTCGTAATCCACTGGGTGCGAGAAGCCAAGAGCCAGGTTCAGCACTGTGCCTTTTGCTTGCGCTTTGTAACCAACACCGACCAGCTGGAGCTTGCGCTCGAAGCCTTGGCTTACGCCTTGGACCATGTTGTTTACCAACGCACGAGTGGTACCAGCCATTGCGCGAGTCTGTTGATCGCCATTGCGAGCAGCGAAACGCAGCTCACCAGCTTCTTCAACGATCTCAACGGACGAATGGATGTTCAGTTCGAGAGTGCCCTTGGCACCCTTCACCGAAAGCTGTTGGCCTGCGAATTTTACTTCGACACCGGCTGGCAGCTTAACGGGGTTCTTAGCGACGCGAGACATGCTTATCCCCCCTTAGAACACAGTGCAAAGAACTTCGCCGCCGACACCGGCAGCGCGCGCAGCACGATCAGTCATCACACCCTTGTTGGTGGAGACGATAGACACACCGAGACCGCCACGAACTTTTGGCAGATCATCGACGGACTTGTACTGACGCAGGCCTGGACGGCTAACGCGCTTCACTTCTTCGATAACCGGACGGCCTTCGAAGTACTTCAGCTCGATGGACAGCAGAGGTTTGATTTCGCTGCTGATCTGATAACCCGCAATGTAACCTTCGTCCTTCAGGACTTTGGCAACAGCTACCTTCAACGTGGAAGATGGCATGCTTACGACGGACTTTTCAGCCATCTGGGCATTACGGATACGAGTTAGCATGTCCGCTAACGGGTCCTGCATACTCATGGGCTAGACGCTCCTAATACAAAAAAATTAGCCTTGCGGCTATTACGTGTCGCCGAGAATCTCCGAGCATGAAAAACACGGGCTCAGGCGAGCCGGGTATTCTAGACACACCCCAGAAATGAATCAAGCCCCAAAAGGGGCTTGATTCAGATTCAAGGCCACCGGTGGTCAGGATCTTGCGATCCTGGACACCGAGACTTTGACAGTACTTACCAGCTGGCTTTAACCAGACCCGGTACGTCACCACGCATTGCAGCTTCACGCAGCTTGTTACGGCCGAGGCCGAACTTGCGGTAAACGCCGTGTGGACGACCGGTCAGGCGGCAGCGGTTACGCATGCGCGAAGCGCTTGCGTCACGTGGCTGCTTCTGCAGGGCTACTGTAGCTTCCCAACGCGCTTCTGGACTTGCGTTCAGATCAACGATGATAGCTTTCAGTGCTGCACGCTTCTTGGCGTACTTGGCAACCGTGAGCTGACGCTTCAGCTCGCGGTTTTTCATGCTCATCTTGGCCATGGTCCTACTCCAATCAGTTGCGGAACGGGAATTTGAACGCACGCAGCAGAGCGCGGCCTTCATCATCGTTCTTGGCAGTGGTGGTCAGGGTGATGTCCAGACCGCGGAGAGCATCGATCTTGTCGTAGTCGATTTCCGGGAAGATGATCTGCTCTTTCACGCCCATGCTGTAGTTGCCACGACCATCGAAGGACTTGGCATTCAGGCCGCGGAAGTCGCGAACCCGAGGCAGGGAGATCGACAGCAGACGATCCAGGAACTCGTACATACGCTCACGGCGCAGGGTCACTTTGACGCCGATCGGCCAACCTTCACGGACTTTAAAGCCAGCGATGGATTTGCGAGCGTAGGTCACAACGACTTTCTGGCCGGTGATCTTTTCCAGGTCAGCAACAGCGTGCTCGATGACTTTTTTGTCGCCGATCGCTTCGCCCAGACCCATGTTCAGGGTGATTTTGGTAACGCGCGGAACTTCCATCACGTTCGAAAGCTTAAGTTCTTCCTTAAGTTTCGGAGCAATTTCCTTCCGGTAAATCTCTTTTAGTCGTGCCATGGTCTCATCTACCTAGCAGTGTTCAAGCATCAACCGCTTTTTGGGTCGACTTGAAGACACGAATTTTCTTGCCGTCTTCTACTTTGAAACCAACGCGGTCAGCCTTGTTGGTTTCGCCGTTGAAAATGGCGACGTTAGAAGCATCCAGTGGAGCTTCTTTTTCGACGATACCGCCCTGCACGCCCGACATCGGGTTAGGCTTGGTATGACGCTTGACAAGGTTCAGACCACCAATAACCAGACGGTTGTTAGCGAGAACCTTAAGCACCTTACCGCGCTTACCTTTGTCTTTGCCGGCGATCACGATGATCTCGTCGTCACGACGAATCTTTTGCATGTCGGATCTCCTTACAGCACTTCTGGGGCGAGCGAGACGATCTTCATGAACTTCTCAGTACGAAGTTCACGGGTCACTGGCCCAAAGATACGGGTGCCGATCGGCTCTTGCTTGTTGTTCAGAAGAACAGCAGCGTTGCCATCAAAGCGGATAATGGAGCCATCAGCACGACGTACGCCGTGACGAGTGCGGACTACAACAGCAGTCATCACTTGGCCTTTTTTCACTTTACCGCGAGGAATTGCTTCCTTCACGGTAACTTTGATGATGTCACCGATACCAGCGTAACGACGATGGGAGCCACCCAGCACCTTGATGCACATAACGCGGCGAGCGCCGCTGTTATCGGCCACATCGAGCATGGATTGAGTCTGAATCATATAATTTCTCCGACCCCTAGTCCTTAGACTTCCACAGCGCGTTCGAGAACATCAACCAGCGCCCAAGACTTGGTCTTGGCCAAAGGACGAGTTTCACGAATAGTGACTTTGTCGCCGATGTGGCACTGATTGGTTTCGTCGTGCGCGTGCAGCTTAGTCGAACGCTTAACGTATTTACCGTAGATCGGGTGCTTAACGCGACGCTCGATCAGAACGGTGATGGTTTTGTCCATCTTGTCGCTGACAACACGGCCAGTCAGCGTACGGACAGTTTTTTCGGCTTCAGCCATGATTACTTACCTGCCTGCTGGTTGAGCACAGTCTTCACGCGAGCGATGTCACGCTTAACTTGCGAGAGCAGATGAGACTGCCCCAACTGGCCAGTTGCTTTCTGCATACGCAGATTGAACTGGTCGCGCAGCAAGCCGAGCAGTTGCTCGTTCAGCTGCTGTGCGGATTTTTCACGAAGTTCATTCGCTTTCATCACATCACCGTCCGTTTAACAAAGGAGGTGGCGAGCGGCAGCTTTGCAGCAGCCAGGGCGAAAGCCTCACGCGCCAGCTCTTCAGAAACACCCTCGATTTCATACAGGACTTTGCCTGGCTGAATCTGGGCAACCCAGTATTCGACGTTACCCTTACCTTTACCCATCCGAACTTCGAGTGGCTTCTTGGAAATAGGCTTGTCCGGGAATACACGGATCCAGATCTTGCCGCCACGTTTTACGTGACGGGTCAGAGCACGACGCGCTGACTCGATCTGACGAGCAGTGAGACGACCACGAGCAACAGACTTCAGCGCGAACTCGCCGAAGCTGACTTTGCTACCGCGCAATGCCAGGCCACGGTTGTGACCAGTCATTTGCTTGCGGAACTTCGTACGCTTTGGTTGCAACATTTGGCGTACCCCTTACTTAGCAGCTTTTTTACGAGGCGCTGGTGCTTGTGGTTTCAGTTCTTCTTGGCGACCACCAATTACTTCGCCTTTGAAGATCCAAACCTTTACACCGATCACACCGTAAGTGGTGTGAGCTTCGTAGTTGGCATAGTCGATGTCGGCACGCAGGGTGTGCAATGGCACACGACCTTCGCGATACCATTCAGTACGTGCGATTTCAGCACCGCCGAGACGACCGCTCACTTGGATTTTGATGCCTTTGGCACCAATGCGCATTGCGTTCTGTACAGCGCGCTTCATAGCGCGACGGAACATTACGCGACGCTCCAGCTGCTGAGCTACGCTCTGCGCAACCAGCATACCGTCGAGTTCCGGCTTGCGGATCTCTTCGATATTGATGTGCACAGGCACACCCATTTGCTTGGTCAGGTCCTGACGCAGTTTCTCAACATCTTCACCTTTCTTCCCGATAACGATACCTGGACGAGCGGTGTGGATGGTGATGCGTGCAGTTTGGGCCGGACGATGGATATCGATACGGCTTACGGACGCGCTTTTTAGTTTGTCTTGGAGGTACTCACGCACATTCAGATCTGCGAGCAAATAGTCCGCATAAGTCCGACCGTCTGCGTACCAGACGGAGGTGTGCTCCTTGACGATTCCCAGGCGAATGCCAATGGGATGTACTTTCTGACCCATCTCTTCGACTCCGTTACTTGTCAGCAACCTTGACAGTGATATGGCAAGACCGCTTGACGATGCGATCAGCACGGCCTTTGGCACGTGGCATGATGCGCTTCAGCGAACGCCCTTCGTTGACGAAAACAGTGCTGACCTTCAGGTCATCAACGTCTGCGCCTTCGTTATGCTCGGCGTTGGCTACGGCCGACTCCAGCACTTTCTTCATGATCTCGGCGGCTTTCTTACTGCTGAAAGCCAACAGGTTGAGCGCTTCGCCCACCTTCTTCCCGCGGATCTGGTCGGCGACCAAGCGGGCTTTCTGGGCGGAGATTCGAGCGCCCGACAACTTAGCGGCTACTTCCATTTCCTAACCCCTTAACGCTTGGCTTTCTTGTCAGCCACGTGCCCGCGATAAGTGCGGGTACCGGCGAACTCGCCCAGTTTGTGGCCGACCATGTCTTCGTTCACGAGAACTGGGACGTGCTGACGACCGTTGTGTACTGCGATGGTCAGACCGACCATTTGTGGCAGGATCATCGAACGACGCGACCAGGTTTTCACCGGTTTGCGATCGTTCTTTTCCGCCGCCACTTCGATCTTCTTCAGTAGGTGAAGATCGATAAAAGGACCTTTTTTCAGAGAACGTGGCACTGTCGTATCCCTCTATTTACTTGCGACGACGGACGATCATTTTGTCGGTACGCTTATTACCACGAGTCTTCGCGCCCTTAGTCGGGAAGCCCCATGGCGATACCGGATGACGACCACCAGAGGTACGACCTTCACCACCACCATGTGGGTGGTCAACCGGGTTCATGGCAACACCACGAACGGTTGGGCGAACGCCACGCCAGCGTTTGGCACCAGCTTTACCCAGCGAACGCAGGCTGTGCTCGGAGTTCGAGACTTCGCCCAGGGTCGCACGGCATTCAGCCAGGACTTTACGCATTTCACCGGAACGCAGACGCAGGGTAACGTACACGCCTTCACGAGCGATCAGCTGAGCCGAAGCACCAGCGGAACGAGCGATCTGCGCGCCTTTACCTGGCTTCAGTTCGATGCCGTGTACGGTAGAACCGACTGGAATGTTGCGCAGTTGCAGAGCGTTGCCTGGCTTGATTGGAGCCAGAGCGCCTGCGATCAGCGTGTCGCCAGCACTCACGCCTTTAGGGGCGATGATGTAGCGGCGCTCGCCGTCTGCGTAGCAGAGCAGTGCGATGTGAGCAGTACGGTTTGGATCGTATTCGATACGCTCGACAGTGGCGACGATGCCATCTTTGTCGTTGCGACGGAAATCGACCATACGGTAATGCTGCTTATGACCACCACCGATGTGACGAGTGGTAATACGGCCATTGTTGTTACGACCACCAGTCTTCGACTTCTTCTCGAGCAGCGGTGCGTGAGGAGCGCCTTTATGCAGCTCCTGGTTGACCACCTTGACCACAAAACGGCGGCCAGGGGAAGTCGGTTTGCATTTAACGATTGCCATGATGCACCCCTTCCTTACTCAGCACTGCTGCTGAAATCGAGATCTTGGCCTGGCTGAAGGGAGATAACTGCCTTCTTCCAGTCATTACGCTTGCCCAGACCGCGAGCAGTGCGCTTGCTCTTACCCAGAACGTTCAGGGTAGTAACACGCTCTACTTTCACGCTGAACAGGCTTTCGACGGCCTTCTTGATTTCCAGCTTGGTTGCATCAGTAGCAACCTTGAAAACGAACTGGCCTTTCTTGTCTGCCAGAACCGTAGCCTTCTCGGAAACGTGCGGGCCAAGCAGAACTTTAAATACGCGTTCCTGGTTCATCCCAGCAGCTCCTCGAATTTCTTCACGGCCGACACGGTGATCAACACCTTGTCGTATGCGATCAGACTAACTGGATCGGAACCTTGCACGTCACGTACATCTACGTGCGGCAGGTTACGAGCAGCCAGGTACAGGTTCTGATCAACAGCGTCGGACACGATCAGAACGTCGGTCAGGCTCATGTTGTTCAGTTTGCCCAGCAGGTCTTTGGTTTTCGGCGTTTCAACGGCGAAATCCTGAACCACGACCAGACGATCAGTACGCACCAGCTCAGCAAGGATGGAACGCATTGCTGCGCGATACATCTTCTTGTTCAGCTTCTGGGAGTGATCCTGAGGACGAGCTGCGAAAGTGGTACCGCCGCCACGCCAGATTGGGCTACGGATAGTACCGGCACGAGCACGGCCAGTACCTTTCTGACGCCATGGGCGCTTACCGCCACCACGAACGTCGGAACGGGTCTTTTGCTGCTTGGAACCCTGACGACCGCCAGCCATGTAGGCTACGACTGCTTGGTGAACCAGCGTCTCGTTGAATTCGCCGCCAAATGTCAGTTCGGAAACTTCGATCGCTTGAGCGTCATTTACATTTAATTGCATGTCAGCTTCCCCTTAACCGCGAGCCTTGGCTGCTGGACGTACAACCAAGTTGCCGCCAGTAGCGCCAGGAACAGCGCCCTTGACCAACAACAGATTGCGTTCAGCGTCCACGCGCACTACTTCGAGGGACTGCACGGTCACGCGCTCAGCGCCCATATGACCGGACATTTTTTTGCCCTTGAATACACGACCAGGAGTCTGGCACTGGCCGATAGAGCCTGGAACGCGGTGGGATACGGAGTTACCGTGGGTGTTATCTTGCCCGCGGAAATTCCAACGCTTGATCGTACCCTGGAAGCCTTTACCCTTGGACTGACCGGTTACATCAACCAGTTGACCAGCGGCGAAGATTTCAGCGTTGATCAGATCGCCGGCCTGGTACTCGCCTTCTTCAAGGCGGAATTCCATTACGGTACGACCAGCGGCAACGTTCGCTTTAGCGAAGTGGCCAGCCTGAGCTGCTGTTACACGCGAAGCACGACGCTCGCCGACAGTGACTTGCACTGCACGATAGCCATCGGTCTCTTCAGTTTTGAACTGGGTGACGCGATTCGGTTCGATCTCAATGACCGTGACCGGAATGGAGACACCTTCTTCGGTGAAAATACGGGTCATACCGCATTTACGACCGACTACACCAATAGTCATGTTGTAAACCTCATGAGTGTACGGGGCTTTCACCCGCTATGGCCGCCCATTTCAGAGCGTTACACGACTAAGACCGAGTCTTAGCCGAGGCTGATCTGCACTTCCACACCGGCCGCAAGATCAAGCTTCATAAGAGCATCAACGGTTTTATCCGTTGGCTGGACGATGTCCAGAACGCGCTTATGAGTACGGATCTCGTACTGGTCACGCGCGTCTTTGTTGACGTGCGGGGAGACCAGAACGGTGAACCGCTCTTTACGGGTAGGCAGTGGAATTGGACCACGCACTTGAGCACCAGTACGTTTCGCGGTTTCCACGATTTCCTGGGTTGATTGGTCGATCAGGCGATGGTCGAAAGCCTTCAACCTGATACGGATTTGCTGATTTTGCATTGGATTTCAGACTCCGGCTGCTATTCCCACCGGGCGCAATACGCCCGTTAAAAGGAGGCGCAATTCTATAGACGCCCCAGATGGGTGTCAACCCAATAAAAAAGCCCCCGCTGAGCGGGGGCCTTTCAAAGCATCGAAGCTATCTCAAAAGAGATGCTTACTCGATGATTTTGGCTACGACGCCAGCGCCGACGGTACGACCGCCTTCACGGATAGCGAAACGCAGGCCGTCTTCCATTGCGATGGTCTTGATCAGGGTAACTTCCATCTGGATGTTATCACCTGGCATTACCATTTCAACGCCTTCTGGCAGCTGGCAGTTACCAGTCACGTCAGTAGTACGGAAGTAGAACTGTGGACGGTAGCCTTTGAAGAACGGAGTGTGACGACCGCCTTCTTCCTTGCTCAGAACGTAAACTTCTGCGGTGAACTTGGTGTGCGGCTTAACCGAACCTGGCTTAACCAGAACCTGGCCACGCTCAACGTCGTCACGCTTGGTACCACGCAGCAGAACGCCGCAGTTCTCGCCAGCACGACCTTCGTCGAGCAGCTTGCGGAACATTTCAACACCGGTGCAGGTGGTGGTGGTGGTGTCACGCAGACCAACGATTTCCAGTGCATCTTGAACGCGAACGATACCGCGCTCGATACGACCAGTCACAACAGTACCACGACCCGAGATCGAGAATACGTCTTCGATTGGCATCAGGAATGGCTTGTCGATAGCACGCTCTGGTTCTGGGATGTAGCTGTCCAGGGTTTCAACCAGTTTACGAACGGCAGTGGTGCCCATTTCGTTGTCGTCTTTGCCTTCCAGCGCCATACGAGCCGAACCGATGATGATTGGAGTGTCATCGCCCGGGAAGTCGTAGGTGGACAGCAGGTCGCGAACTTCCATCTCGACCAGTTCCAGCAGCTCAGCGTCGTCTACCAGGTCAGCCTTGTTCAGGAAAACCACGATGTACGGAACGCCTACCTGACGGGACAGCAGGATGTGTTCACGGGTTTGTGGCATCGGACCATCAGCGGCCGAGCAAACCAGGATCGCGCCGTCCATCTGGGCAGCACCGGTGATCATGTTCTTCACATAGTCAGCGTGACCTGGGCAGTCAACGTGAGCGTAGTGACGGATCTTCGAGTTGTACTCGACGTGCGCGGTGTTGATGGTGATACCACGAGCTTTTTCTTCTGGAGCGCTGTCGATTTTATCGAAATCAACGATTGCGGAACCGAAAACTTCGGAGCAAACGCGAGTCAGAGCTGCGGTCAGAGTGGTTTTACCGTGGTCAACGTGACCGATGGTGCCAACGTTGACGTGCGGTAGGGAACGATCAAATTTTTCTTTAGCCACGACAATTAACTCCTTGCCTAAAGGACTGAATCAGCCTTGTTTTTTGGTTACAGTTTCGACGATGTGCGACGGAGCTGTATTGTATTTTTTGAATTCCATAGAGTAGCTTGCGCGACCCTGGGACATCGAACGAACGTCGGTCGCATAACCGAACATCTCGCCCAACGGAACTTCAGCACGGATCACCTTACCGGAGACCGTGTCTTCCATACCCAGAATCATGCCGCGACGACGGTTAAGGTCGCCCATCACGTCACCCATATAGTCTTCAGGCGTAACAACCTCTACCGCCATGATCGGCTCGAGCAACTCACCACCGCCCTTCTGGGCCAGTTGCTTGGTCGCCATGGAAGCAGCCACCTTAAACGCCATCTCGTTCGAGTCGACGTCGTGGTAAGAACCATCAAACACGGTAGCCTTCAGGCCGATCAGCGGATAGCCGGCAACTACGCCGTTCTTCATCTGCTCTTCGATACCCTTCTGGATAGCCGGGATGTATTCCTTAGGAACCACACCACCCACTACTTCGTTCACGAATTGCAGACCTTCCTGACCTTCGTCAGCAGGAGCAAAACGGATCCAGCAATGGCCGAACTGGCCACGACCGCCGGACTGACGAACGAACTTGCCTTCGATTTCGCAATTCTTCGTGATGCGCTCACGATACGAAACCTGAGGCTTGCCGATGTTGGCTTCGACGTTGAACTCACGGCGCATCCGGTCAACCAGGATGTCCAGGTGCAACTCGCCCATGCCAGAGATGATCGTTTGACCAGTCTCTTCATCAGTCTTGACGCGGAAAGACGGGTCTTCCTGAGCAAGTTTGCCCAGAGCGATACCCATTTTTTCCTGGTCATCCTTGGTCTTAGGCTCAACGGCAACCGAAATAACCGGCTCCGGGAAGTCCATGCGAACCAGGATGATTGGCTTGTCAGCGTTGCACAAGGTTTCACCAGTGGTGACGTCCTTCATGCCGATCAGGGCCGCGATGTCGCCAGCGCGCACTTCCTTGATCTCTTCGCGGGCGTTTGCGTGCATCTGCACCATACGACCCACACGCTCTTTCTTGCCCTTGACCGAGTTGATAACGCCGTCGCCGGAGGCCAACACGCCCGAGTAAACACGGACGAAGGTCAAGGTACCCACGAATGGGTCGGTAGCGATCTTGAACGCCAGAGCCGAGAACGGCTCGTTGTCGTCTGCATGACGCTCCATCTGCTTTTCCTCGTCATCCGGGTCAGTACCCTTGATGGCAGGAATGTCGGTTGGAGCCGGCAGGTAGTCGATAACGGCGTCGAGAACCAGGGGAACACCCTTGTTCTTGAAGGAAGAACCGCAAACAGCCAGAACGATCTCACCAGCGATAGTACGCTGACGCAGAGCACCCTTGATTTCCTCGATGGTGAGTTCTTCACCTTCAAGGTACTTGTTCATCAGCTCTTCGCTGGCTTCGGCCGCAGCCTCAACCATGTTGTTGCGCCACTCTTCAGCCAGTTCCTGCAGTTCAGCAGGGATGGCTTCACGACGAGGAGTCATACCCTTGTCGGCATCGTTCCAGTAAACCGCTTCCATGGTCATCAGATCGATCTGACCCTGGAAGTTGTCTTCGGAACCGATAGCCAGCTGGATAGGCACCGGAGTGTGACCCAGACGCTGCTTGATCTGAGCGATCACGCGCAGGAAGTTCGCACCGGCACGGTCCATCTTGTTCACGTAAACGATACGTGGAACACCGTACTTGTTGGCTTGACGCCATACGGTTTCGGACTGCGGCTCAACGCCGGAAGTACCACAGAACACAACGACCGCGCCGTCGAGTACACGCAGGGAACGCTCAACTTCAATAGTGAAGTCTACGTGGCCCGGGGTATCGATGACGTTGAAACGGTACTGGTCCTTGTGCTGCTTCGCAGAACCCTGCCAGAAGGCGGTAATAGCAGCAGAAGTAATGGTAATACCACGCTCCTGCTCCTGCACCATCCAGTCTGTGGTCGCGGCGCCGTCATGCACCTCGCCCATCTTGTGGCTTTTGCCCGTGTAAAAAAGGACGCGCTCGGTGGTGGTGGTTTTACCAGCATCCACGTGAGCAACGATACCAATGTTACGGTAGCGATTAATCGGTGTAGTACGAGCCATAAAGCCCTCGCAAAATTAGTGACGCAAAAATTAGAAGCGGTAGTGCGAGAAAGCCTTGTTGGCTTCAGCCATACGGTGCACGTCTTCACGCTTCTTAACTGCAGCACCTTTACCTTCGGCAGCGTCCAACAGTTCGCCAGCCAAACGCAGAGCCATAGACTTCTCGCCGCGCTTGCGGGCGTAGTCTACCAACCAGCGCATTGCCAGAGCGTTACGACGGGAAGGACGAACCTCGACCGGAACCTGGTAAGTAGCACCACCAACGCGGCGCGACTTCACTTCGACCAGCGGAGCGATGGCGTCGAGTGCTTTTTCGAAGAGTTCCAGGGGATCGGTGCCGGCCTTACGAGCCTTCACGGTATCCAGGGCACCATAAACGATACGCTCGGCAACGGCTTTCTTGCCGCTTTCCATTACGTGGTTCATGAATTTGGCGAGGATTTGGCTTCCGTATTTCGGATCGTCCAGAATCTCACGCTTGGCTGCTACGCGACGTCTTGGCATTGATAAGCCCTCAAACGGTCTTCAGGTTAGCCCGGGACAGCTCCTATGGATGCGTGCCCGACCTTACTCTTATCGACTCAATAAAATGAAAAACTGCAAAACGGCCGATTACTTCGGACGCTTGGTACCGTACTTCGAACGACCCTGGTTACGGCCTTTAACGCCGGAAGTATCCAAGGAGCCGCGAACGGTGTGGTAACGAACACCTGGCAAGTCTTTTACACGACCGCCGCGGATCAGTACCACGCTGTGCTCTTGCAGGTTGTGGCCTTCACCGCCGATGTACGAGGAAACCTCGAAACCGTTGGTCAGACGCACACGGCATACTTTACGCAGTGCCGAGTTAGGTTTTTTCGGCGTAGTGGTGTACACACGGGTGCACACGCCACGACGTTGCGGGCAGTTCTGCAGCGCAGGCACGTCGGATTTCTCGACGATACGCTTACGCGGCTGACGTACCAGCTGGTTGATAGTTGCCATCTACTAGCTCCACTGTTGTCTTGCGACGCTATTGTCTTGCAAGAAAAGCAAAATGGCAGGAACGAGTTCCCGCCAAATTTAGGGGTACAAGAGTCTAAAGAGGATCTTGTCCCCAGTCAAGGCAAGGCCCCGCCCTCCCCGCTCATCCAGTCTCGACAAATTGTCTCGATTCGATGAACGGAGCGACCAGGGCCTCACTCTCATTTACCGCAGAACTCAGTTACCGCTCGAGTTCAGCGCTTCGGTCAGTGCAGCTTCCACTTCACTGGCGCTTACGCGCAACGGCTTGTCTGCTTCACGACGGCGCTTACGCTCGCTGTGATATGCCAGGCCGGTACCGGCCGGGATCAGACGACCCACGACCACGTTTTCTTTCAGGCCGCGCAGGTAGTCGCGCTTGCCGGTTACCGCCGCTTCGGTCAGTACGCGAGTGGTTTCCTGGAAGGAAGCCGCCGAGATGAACGATTCGGTGGACAACGACGCCTTGGTGATACCCAGCAGAACGCGAGTGAACTTGGAGACAAATTTGTCTTCGCCGCTCAGACGCTCGTTCTCTACCAGTACGTGAGTCAGTTCCATCTGGTCGCCCTTGATGAAACTGGAATCGCCGGATTCAGCGATTTCAACTTTACGCAGCATCTGACGCAGGATGGTCTCGATGTGCTTGTCGTTGATCTTCACGCCTTGCAGACGGTAAACGTCCTGGATCTCGTTAACAATGTACTTGGCCAGCGCACTCACACCCAGCAGACGCAGGATGTCGTGTGGATCGCTCGGACCGTCGGAGATAACTTCGCCGCGGTTTACCTGTTCGCCTTCGAACACGTTCAGGTGACGCCACTTCGGAATCAGCTCTTCGTAAGGATCGGTACCGTCGTTCGGGGTGATAACCAGGCGGCGCTTGCCCTTGGTCTCTTTACCGAACGCGATGGTGCCGCTGACTTCAGCCAGAATCGACGCTTCTTTCGGACGACGGGCTTCGAACAAGTCGGCAACACGCGGCAGACCACCGGTGATGTCACGGGTCTTCGAAGTTTCTTGCGGGATACGAGCGATAACATCACCGATCGCGATCTTCGCACCGTCCGCTACACCGACCAGGGCGTTGGCTGGCAGGAAGTACTGAGCGATAACGTCAGTGCCTGGCAGCAACAGATCCTTGCCGTTGTCGTCGACCATCTTCACGGCAGGACGGATGTCTTTACCGGCAGCTGGACGATCTTTGGCGTCGAGTACTTCAATGTTGGTCATACCGGTCAATTCGTCAGTCTGACGCTTGATCGTGATGCCTTCTTCCATGCCCACGTAGGTCACGGTACCTTTCATTTCGGTAACGATCGGGTGAGTGTGCGGATCCCACTTGGCCACGATTGCGCCAGCGTCGACCTTGTCACCTTCTTTAACCGAAATCACGGCACCGTACGGCAGCTTGTAACGCTCACGCTCACGACCGAAATCATCAGCGATGGCCAGCTCACCGGAACGGGACACAGCAACCAGGTGGCCATCCACTCGCTCCACGTGCTTCAAATTGTGCAGACGAACGGTACCGCCATTCTTCACCTGGACGCTGTCCGCAGCGGAGGTCCGGCTTGCCGCACCACCGATGTGGAACGTACGCATCGTCAGCTGGGTACCCGGCTCACCGATGGACTGGGCAGCGATAACGCCGACCGCTTCACCGATGTTCACCTGGTGACCACGAGCCAGGTCACGGCCGTAGCACTTGGCACAAATGCCGTAGCGGGTTTCGCAGCTGATCGGCGAGCGAACGATCACTTCGTCGATGCTGTTGAGTTCGATGAACTCGACCCACTTCTCGTCGACCAGGGTGCCAGCAGGAACGATGACGTCCTCGGTACCTGGCTTGAATACGTCACGGGCGATAACACGACCCAATACGCGCTCACCCAACGGCTCTACAACGTCACCGCCTTCAATGTGCGGAGTCATCAGCAGACCGTGTTCGGTGCCGCAATCGATCTCGGTTACAACCAGGTCTTGTGCAACGTCCACCAGACGACGAGTCAGGTAACCGGAGTTAGCCGTTTTCAACGCGGTATCCGCAAGACCCTTACGAGCACCGTGAGTGGAGATGAAGTACTGAAGTACGCTCAAACCTTCACGGAAGTTCGCAGTAATCGGCGTTTCAATGATGGAACCGTCCGGCTTGGCCATCAGGCCACGCATACCGGCCAGCTGACGAATCTGTGCTGCGGAACCCCGCGCACCCGAGTCAGCCATCATGTACATCGAGTTGAAGGATTCCTGGTCGACTTCGACGCCATGACGGTCGATGACTTTCTCTTTCGAGAGGTTGGCCATCATCGCCTTGGAAACTTCGTCGTTCGCCTTGGACCAAAGGTCGATCACTTTGTTGTACTTCTCGCCCTGGGTTACCAGGCCGGAGGCGTACTGGCTCTCGATCTCTTTCACTTCGTCAGTGGCGGCACTGATGATGCGGGCTTTTTCATCCGGGATAACGAAGTCGTTAACACCGATGGAAACGCCGGAAATGGTCGAGTAAGCAAAACCGGTGTACATCAACTGGTCAGCGAAGATCACGGTCTCTTTCAGACCAACCACGCGGTAGCACTGGTTGATCAGCTTGGAGATCGCCTTTTTCTTCATCGGCAAGTTGACGACGTCGTACGACAGGCCTTTTGGCACAACCTGGTACAACAGAGCACGGCCGACAGTGGTGTCGACGATACGAACGTTGCTCACGCTGCCGCCATCACGGTCGTTGACGGTTTCGTGGATGCGCACTTTAACCTTGGCGTGCAGTGCGGCTTCGCCGGCACGGAACACACGGTCAACTTCTTGCAGGTCAGCGAACACACGACCTTCGCCCTTGGCGTTGATCGCTTCACGGGTCATGTAGTACAGACCCAGTACAACGTCCTGCGACGGAACGATGATTGGCTCACCGTTGGCTGGCGACAGAATGTTGTTGGTCGACATCATCAACGCACGCGCTTCGAGCTGGGCTTCCAGCGTCAGCGGTACGTGCACGGCCATTTGGTCGCCGTCGAAGTCGGCGTTGTACGCGGCGCAGACCAGAGGGTGCAGCTGGATAGCCTTACCTTCGATCAGAACCGGTTCAAACGCCTGGATACCCAGACGGTGAAGGGTAGGTGCACGGTTGAGGAGAACCGGGTGTTCGCGGATCACTTCAGCGAGAACGTCCCAAACTTCCGGCAGCTCGCGCTCGACCATCTTCTTGGCAGCCTTGATGGTGGTAGCGAGACCACGCATTTCCAGCTTGCCGAAAATGAACGGCTTGAACAGCTCGAGAGCCATTTTCTTCGGCAGACCGCACTGGTGCAGACGCAGGGTCGGACCTACGGTAATTACCGAACGACCCGAGTAGTCAACACGCTTACCGAGCAAGTTCTGACGGAAACGACCCTGCTTACCCTTGATCATGTCAGCCAGGGATTTCAGAGGACGCTTGTTCGAACCGGTGATAGCGCGGCCACGACGGCCGTTGTCGAGCAGTGCGTCGACAGCTTCCTGCAACATACGCTTTTCGTTGCGCACGATGATGTCCGGAGCGGACAGATCCAGCAGGCGCTTCAAACGGTTGTTACGGTTGATCACTCGACGATACAGATCGTTGAGGTCGGAAGTCGCGAAGCGACCGCCATCGAGCGGGACCAGTGGACGCAGATCTGGCGGCAGAACCGGCAGAACGGTCAGCACCATCCACTCTGGCAGGTTGCCGGAACCCTGGAAGGCTTCCATCAACTTCAGACGCTTGGACAGCTTCTTGATCTTGGTTTCGGAGTTGGTTTGCGGAATTTCTTCACGCAGACGGCCAATCTCGTGTTCCAGGTCGATAGCGTGCAGCAGTTCGCGGACAGCTTCGGCACCCATGCGGGCATCGAAATCGTCACCGAATTCTTCCAGCGCTTCGAAGTACTGCTCGTCGTTTAGCAGCTGACCTTTTTCAAGGGTGGTCATGCCTGGATCGATAACGACATAGCTCTCGAAATAGAGAACGCGTTCGATATCACGCAGGGTCATGTCCATCAGCAAGCCGATACGGGACGGCAGCGACTTCAGGAACCAGATGTGGGCAACAGGCGAGGCCAGTTCGATGTGCGCCATGCGCTCACGACGAACTTTTGCCAGTGCAACTTCAACGCCGCACTTCTCGCAGATCACACCGCGGTGCTTCAAGCGCTTGTACTTACCGCACAGGCACTCGTAATCCTTTACCGGGCCAAAGATCTTGGCGCAGAACAGGCCGTCACGCTCAGGTTTGAACGTACGGTAGTTGATGGTTTCCGGCTTTTTAACTTCACCGAACGACCACGAACGGATCATCTCAGGCGATGCCAATCCGATACGGATGGCGTCGAACTCTTCGACTTGACCCTGGTTTTTCAGCAAATTCAGTAGGTCTTTCAAGGCCTTTCCTCCTGGCGGAGCAGAGAGCGGGCAATCCTGCCCCGCTCTCGATTCGCGTCACGTGTTATTCGGTTTCCAGATCGATATCGATGCCGAGGGAACGAATTTCCTTGATCAACACGTTGAAGGACTCGGGCATGCCCGGCTCCATACGGTGATCGCCATCCACGATGTTTTTGTACATCTTGGTACGGCCGTTCACATCGTCCGACTTCACTGTGAGCATTTCTTGCAGAGTGTAAGCGGCACCGTATGCTTCCAGTGCCCAGACCTCCATCTCCCCGAAACGCTGACCACCGAACTGCGCCTTACCACCCAGCGGCTGCTGGGTAACCAGGCTGTACGAACCGGTAGAACGAGCGTGCATCTTGTCGTCTACCAAGTGGTTCAGCTTCAGCATGTACATGTAGCCAACGGTAACCGGGCGCTCGAACTTGTTGCCGGTACGGCCGTCGGTCAGCTGCATCTGGCCGCTTTCTGGCAGGTCTGCCAGTTTCAGCATGGCCTTGATTTCGCTTTCCTTGGCGCCGTCGAACACTGGAGTGGCCATTGGAACGCCGCCACGCAGGTTTTGAGCCAGATCCAGGATTTCCTGGTCCGAGAAGTCATCGAGGCTTTCCTGACGACCGCCGATCTCGTTGTAGATCTCGTGCAGGAATTTACGCAGCTCGGCAACCTTGCGCTGCTCTTCAATCATGCGATTGATCTTCTCGCCCAGACCTTTGGCCGCGAGGCCCAGGTGGGTTTCGAGGATCTGACCAACGTTCATACGCGAAGGTACGCCCAACGGGTTGAGAACGACGTCGACCGGGGTGCCATTGGCATCGTGCGGCATGTCTTCAACCGGCATGATCACGGAGACCACACCCTTGTTACCGTGACGACCGGCCATCTTGTCGCCCGGCTGGATGCGACGACGGATTGCCAGGTAAACCTTGACGATTTTCAGCACGCCTGGAGCCAGGTCATCGCCCTGCTGCAGTTTGCGCTTCTTGTCTTCGAACTTGTCGTCCAGCAGACGGCGACGATCAACGATGTAGGCCTGGGCCTTCTCGAGCTGCTCGTTCAGGGCGTCTTCAGCCATGCGCAGTTTGAACCACTGGCCGTGCTCAAGACCGTCGAGAACTTCGTCGGTGATGTCCTGGCCTTTCTTCAGACCGGCGCCGCCTTCGGCTTTGTGGCCGACCAGAGCGGAACGCAGACGTTCGAAAGTAGCGCCTTCGACGATACGGAACTCTTCGTTGAGGTCCTTGCGGATCTCGTCCAGCTGGGACTTCTCGATCGACAGGGCACGAGCATCACGCTCAACGCCATCGCGGGTGAAGACCTGTACGTCGATGACAGTACCTTTGGTACCGGTAGGTACACGCAGGGAAGTGTCTTTAACGTCGCTGGCTTTTTCACCGAAGATCGCACGCAGCAGTTTTTCTTCCGGAGTCAGTTGGGTCTCGCCTTTCGGAGTGACCTTACCCACCAGGATGTCGCCTGCGCCAACTTCAGCACCTACGTAAACGATACCGGCTTCGTCCAGCTTGTTCAGTGCAGCTTCACCCACGTTCGGGATGTCTGCAGTGATTTCCTCTGGGCCAAGCTTGGTGTCACGGGCCACACAGGTCAGTTCCTGAATGTGGATCGTGGTGAAACGGTCTTCCTGAACAACACGCTCGGACAGGCAGATGGAGTCTTCGAAGTTGAAGCCGTTCCATGCCATGAACGCGATGCGCATGTTCTGGCCCAGTGCCAGTTCACCCATGTCGGTGGACGGGCCGTCGGCCATGATGTCGCTACGCTGAACCCGATCACCCTTACGCACCAGCGGACGCTGGTTGATGCAGGTGTTCTGGTTGGAGCGGGTGTACTTGGTCAGGTTGTAGATGTCGACACCGGCTTCACCGGTTTCAACTTCGTCATCGGCAACACGAACCACGATACGGCTGGCGTCGACGGAGTCGATCACGCCGCCACGACGAGCCACGACGCAAACGCCGGAGTCACGGGCTACGTTACGCTCCATGCCGGTACCTACCAGCGGCTTGTCAGCGCGCAGGGTTGGTACAGCTTGACGCTGCATGTTCGAACCCATCAACGCACGGTTGGCGTCGTCGTGCTCGAGGAACGGAATCAGCGACGCAGCAACCGAAACTACCTGCTTCGGCGATACGTCCATCAAGGTGACGTCTTCCGGCGCCTTGACGGTGAATTCGTTCAGGTGACGAACAGCTACCAGCTCGTCGATCAGGACTTTCTTGTCGTTCATCGTGGCCGAAGCCTGAGCGATCACGTGATCAGCTTCTTCAATGGCGGACAGGAACACGATCTCGTCGGTGACCAGAGCGTCTTTCACCACGCGGTACGGGCTTTCCAGGAAGCCGTACTGGTTGGTGCGCGCATAGGCAGCCAGGGAGTTGATCAGACCGATGTTCGGACCTTCCGGCGTTTCGATCGGGCATACACGACCGTAGTGAGTCGGGTGTACGTCACGAACTTCAAAGCCAGCACGCTCACGAGTCAAACCGCCAGGGCCGAGTGCAGAGACACGACGCTTGTGGGTGATCTCGGACAGCGGGTTGTTCTGGTCCATGAACTGGGACAGCTGGCTGGAACCGAAGAACTCTTTCACCGCCGCAGCCACTGGCTTGGCGTTGATCAGGTCTTGCGGCATCAGGCCTTCGCTTTCAGCCATCGACAGACGCTCTTTGACCGCACGCTCAACACGTACCAGGCCAACGCGGAACTGGTTCTCGGCCATTTCGCCTACGCAGCGAACACGACGGTTACCCAGGTGGTCGATGTCATCGACGATGCCTTTACCGTTACGGATGTCGACCAGGGTCTTCAGTACCGCGACGATGTCTTCCTTGCACAGCACGCCCGAACCTTCGATCTCGGTACGACCGATACGACGGTTGAACTTCATCCGGCCGACCGCAGACAGATCATAGCGCTCAGGGCTGAAGAACAGGTTGTTGAACAGGGTCTCGGCAGCGTCTTTGGTTGGCGGCTCGCCAGGACGCATCATGCGATAGATCTCGACCAGCGCTTCCAGTTGGTTGCTGGTGGAGTCGATCTTCAGGGTGTCGGAGACGAACGGACCGCAGTCGATATCGTTGGTGTACAGAGTTTCGATTCGAACAACCTGGGCCTTGGCGATTTTGGCCAGGATCTCGGTGTTCAGCTCGGTGTTGCACTCTGCCAGGATTTCGCCGGTTGCCGGGTGCACGATGACCTTGGCGGTTGTGCGGCCCAGGACGTAGTCCAGAGGCACATCCAGCTCTTTGATCCCGGCTTTTTCCAGCTGGTTGATGTGGCGAGCGGTGATACGACGACCCTGCTCGACAATAACCTTGCCTTTGTCATCCTGAATATCGAGGACAGCGATTTCACCACGCAGGCGCTGAGGCACCAGCTCCAGGCTCAGGGTCTCGCCCTTCACGTGGAATACGTTGGTGGTATAGAACGCGTCCAGCACTTCTTCAGTGGTATAGCCCAGCGCGCGCAGCAGTACCGAGGCAGGCAGCTTGCGACGACGGTCGATACGCACGAATACGCAGTCTTTCGGGTCGAACTCGAAGTCCAGCCACGAACCGCGGTAAGGAATGATGCGCGCGGAGTACAGCAGTTTACCGGAGCTGTGCGTCTTGCCACGGTCGTGGTCGAAGAACACGCCCGGGGAACGGTGCAGCTGGGAAACGATTACACGCTCGGTACCGTTGATTACGAAGGTACCGTTTTCAGTCATCAGGGGAATTTCACCCATGTAGACTTCTTGCTCTTTGATGTCCTTGATCGCTTTGTTCGACGATTCTTTGTCGAAAATGATCAGGCGCACTTTTACCCGCAAAGGTACGGCGTAAGTTACACCGCGCAATACGCATTCTTTGACATCAAATGCCGGTTCGCCCAGACGATATCCGACGTACTCCAGCGCAGCATTGCCGGAGTAGCTGATGATCGGGAAAACGGATTTGAAGGCCGCATGCAGGCCCACGTCGCGGAACTGATCTTTAGTCGCTCCCGCTTGCAAGAATTCACGATACGAATCCAGCTGGATGGCCAGGAGGTACGGCACATCCATGACGTCCGGCAACTTGCTAAAGTCCTTGCGGATACGTTTTTTCTCAGTATATGAGTAAGCCATCAGCGTTCCCCAGCTTGGTCACCTGCTTGTTTGGCCCCTCCCGACGGGAGCAGCCAGAAAATCGTGCAAACCCCATGGTTTGCGCCACCGCATCGGGTGGTTACAGCACGTTATCGGCACCGACCCAGTCGGCTGCCAATAACGGAAAAAGGCCGGTGGCAAGAGCCACCAGCCATCAGCCTGTCGCTTAACGCTCGGGCTGGAGGAGCAAAGTCGATGCTTACTTCAGCTCGACTTTAGCGCCTGCTTCTTCCAGAGCTGCTTTGGCTTTGTCAGCTGCGTCTTTGGCAACAGCTTCCAGAACCATGGCAGGTGCGCCGTCAACTACAGCCTTGGCTTCTTTCAAGCCCAGACCGGTCAGTTCACGTACAGCCTTGATCACGTTAACTTTCTTCTCGCCAGCTTCGGTCAGCATGACGTTGAATTCGGTTTGCTCTTCAACAACAGCGGCAGCAGCAGCTGGACCAGCCGAAGCAGCAGCAGCGGTAACGCCGAATTTTTCTTCGAAAGCTTTGATCAGCTCAACAACTTCCATTACGGACATGTTGCCAACTGCTTCAAGGATATCGTTCTGAGAGATAGACATGAATCTAATTCCTGATATTGGGGACGGCCTACGCGACCATCGAAAAAAACAAAAAACGCGAGAAGTTGACGAGCCTTAGGCTGCAGCAGCTTCTTTCTGGTCGCGAATTGCCGCCAGAGTACGAGCCAATTTGCTGGTAGCGCCTTGAATCACGCTCATCAGCTGAGAAATTGCTTCGTCACGGGTCGGCAGAGTTGCCAGTACGTCGATTTGGTTAGCTGCGAGGAACTTGCCCTCGAACGCAGCTGCCTTGATCTCGAACTTGTCCTGACCCTTTGCGAATTCCTTGAAGATCCGGGCAGCAGCGCCTGGATGTTCTTTGGAGAACGCAATCAGGGTAGGGCCGGTGAACACGTCGTTGAGGACACTGAATTCAGTGTCAGCAACAGCGCGCTTGAGCAGGGTGTTACGTACAACACGTACGTAAACGCCAGCTTCACGAGCCTCTTTACGGAGTCCGGTCATCGCGCCTACTGTTACGCCACGGGCATCAGCCACGACAGCGGACAGAGCGACTTTGGCAGCCTCGTTGACTTCAGCGACGATGGCCTTCTTGTCTTCGAGTTTAATTGCCACGGGTTTAACTCCTGCTTGTTACCGTTTCATCTGGTCGAAACCGGATGTCGTTTTGGTGTCTGATTCGGTAAGGAACCGGGAGCACCATCTGCGTAGGCTTGTGGTTTAAGACTTGCGTCGCCTACGGTCTTGGATAGCCCCCGCCAGGCAGGGACCCCAATTTTTCAATTGGCGCAATCGCTTGCGCCAATCTTTGTCTTACGCGTCGAGCGAGCTTTGGTCGATGACCAGACCTGGGCCCATAGTGGTGCTCAGGGTAACGCGCTTGACGTAAATGCCTTTCGAGGAAGCTGGCTTGATACGCTTCAGATCAGCGATCAGGGCTTCAACGTTTTCCTTCAGCTTGACGGCGTCGAAGCCGATCTTGCCAACGGAAGTGTGGATGATGCCGTTTTTGTCGGTGCGATAACGAACCTGACCAGCCTTGGCGTTTTTAACCGCGGTAGCTACGTCTGGAGTTACGGTGCCGACTTTAGGGTTAGGCATCAGGCCACGTGGACCGAGGATCTGACCCAGTTGACCTACAACGCGCATTGCATCCGGGGATGCAATCACTACGTCATAGTTCAGGTCGCCGCCTTTCATTTCGGCAGCCAGGTCGTCCATGCCTACGCGGTCAGCGCCGGCAGCCAGAGCGGCTTCAGCAGCTGGACCCTGGGTGAACACAGCAACGCGAACGGTCTTGCCAGTGCCGTGTGGCAGCACAGTAGCGCTACGAACGACCTGGTCGGATTTACGCGGGTCAACACCCAGGTTTACAGCTACGTCGAACGACTCGCTGAACTTGACAGTCGACAGCTCAGCCAGCAGGGCAGCAGCGTCTACAAAGTTGTAGGCCTTGCCTGCTTCGATTTTGCCGGCGATAGCCTTTTGACGCTTGGTCAGCTTAGCCATTACACACCCTCCACGTTAAGGCCCATGCTACGAGCAGAACCGGCGATAGTACGCACGGCTGCTTCCATATCAGCTGCAGTCAGATCCGCGTTTTTGGTTTTCGCGATTTCTTCCAGCTGAGCACGAGTCACGGTGCCAACCTTAACGGTGTTCGGACGAGCGGAACCGCTGGTCAGACCGGCCGCCTTCTTCAGCAGAACCGAAGCAGGGGTGGATTTGGTTTCGAAAGTGAAGCTACGGTCGCTGTAGACAGTGATGATCACTGGAGTCGGCAGACCTGGCTCAAGACCCTGAGTACGGGCGTTGAAAGCCTTGCAGAATTCCATGATGTTCACGCCGTGCTGACCCAGAGCAGGACCAACAGGTGGGCTTGGGTTAGCCTGAGCGGCCTTCACTTGCAGCTTGATGTAAGCGGTAATCTTCTTGGCCATGAGGCACTCCAATTACGGGTTCGAACGCCTCGAGAGGCTCCCCGGTTACTTGCGCGTTTATCCCAGTGACGACAAAACCCCACAGCCTATGGCTGCGGGGTTGGGATGCTTGCTCAACTAGACCTTTTCGACCTGGCTGAACTCGAGCTCCACCGGAGTAGAGCGACCGAAAATGAGCACTGCGACCTGAATCCGGCTCTTTTCGTAGTTAACTTCTTCAACAACACCGGTAAAGTCCGCAAACGGACCGTCATTGACACGTACCGACTCACCCGGCTCGAACAACGTCTTCGGCTTCGGCTTGTCGCTACCATCAGCAACGCGGCGCAGAATCGCTTCTGCCTCTTTATCGGTGATCGGCGCAGGCTTATCGGCAGTACCGCCAATGAAACCCATCACCCGAGGAGTATCCTTGACCAAGTGCCAAGTACCCTCGTTCATATCCATCTGCACCAGCACGTAGCCAGGGAAGAATTTACGTTCGCTTTTGCGCTTCTGGCCATTGCGCATCTCAACCACTTCTTCAGTGGGAACCAGAATTTCGCCGAAGCCATCTTCCATACCAGCCAGCTTCACGCGCTCGATCAGCGAGCGCATTACATGCTTCTCGTAACCGGAGTAAGCATGCACAACATACCAACGCTTAGCCACGGGACACCCTTAGCCGACAATCAAGGAAACAAGCCAGCCGAGCAGGGAATCAAGCCCCCACAACAGCAACGCCATAACCAGGACAACAGCCACAACGATCAACGTGGTCTGCGTGGTTTCTTGGCGAGTTGGCCAAACGACTTTACGAATTTCGGTGCGCGCTTCCTTAACCAGTACAAAGAAAGACTTGCCCTTGACCGTCTGCAGGCCTACAAAGGCAGCTACAGCAGCAATAGCAAGCAATGCGAGTACGCGGTACAGGATCGGCGAAGCAGAAAAGTACTGATTGCCAACAACGCCAACAACCACCAGAGCGACTACTACAAGCCACTTGAGGAGGTCGAAACGAGAGCCTTGAGCTTCAGCTTTAGGAGTCATCTATGAAGATCCTGTGAAAAGAAAGCCAGACACACCAGGTGAATCTGGCAGGTCAGGAGGGAATCGAACCCCCAACCTACGGTTTTGGAGACCGTCGCTCTGCCAATTGAGCTACTGACCTAAAACAAAATCAGGCCGACCATTATGCCGACCCGAAAAAGACTTTACAACAACTTACTAGGCAACCTTGACTGCAACACCGACATTCACGACACCGGCAACCTTCAGAAACACATTCAGGCGCAACCACTACCACCTAAAACAAAGGCAGATATTTTCATATCTGCCTTGTTATATGGAGCTCTTGAGCGGATTTGAACCGCTGACCTCACCCTTACCAAGGGTGTGCTCTACCAACTGAGCTACAAGAGCGTAACACTGTGCAAAACCTGTAAACTTGGAGCGGGTAGCGGGAATCGAACCCGCATCATCAGCTTGGAAGGCTGAGGTTCTACCACTAAACTATACCCGCGAGCGCTTACAGCTCTCGCTAAAAATGGTGGAGGGGGAAGGATTCGAACCTTCGAAGTCGTAGACGTCAGATTTACAGTCTGATCCCTTTGGCCGCTCGGGAACCCCTCCTAAGCGAGCCGGCATTCTACATCATGCCAGCCTTCTGTCAAGCATTTTCTCAATTAAATCTTGAGGTTAGCTGCGTTGACCTCGCTTCACATCGTTAACCGTTTCCGGTGTTCGCTGTGGAGCGGGCGCCATTCTATGCAAACTATTCAGTGGGCGCAACCCCCTCGCACGGCATTATTTTATGTTTTAACTCATTGAATTCTTTAGAAAGGTTTTGCAGCTGCAGATCGTCCAGCCAACGCCGGCTTTCCGGTGCGATACGCACCCAATACCCCGCGCTTTCAGCTGCAGCTTTAGGCAGGGACTGATACTTGACCTCCATCCCGCTTAGACGACGCTCAACCGCCTGCGCGGCCTCCTGGCGCGTATAGCCGCCCAGATAAAGGCAGCCATTGTCTGTCGAGACAGTCTTACCCTTGTCTTTGGAGATGTCACTTGCTTCGCTCAACAAGCGGATATCTTGCTGAGACCCGCGATACAGACTCAAAGGCGTGACATCCTTCGCACGCAAAGGAGCCTCTTGTTGATGCCAGATGTAGTAGAAGCCATTGAGGACAAGCAGCAGCAGAAACAACCAACGCATAAAAACCTCAGGACAAGGGACAGGCCATGGCCAATCCAACAAACACCAAGTCCGGAACAACCCTGGCGTGAGGCACGACCTCAGCAACCAGGCTCGCATCCCCCCCAGTGAGGAATACGACAAAGTCCTCACCCCAGTAGCTGCGCGCCAATTCGAGCTGGGTCAGCACGAAGCCGCGCAACATCAACAGACAACCACGTTCTACAGCCTCGACAGTCGCGCGACCAGGAACAAGACTTTCCTGAGCCTGCTCGGCTGCCAGATCCCCATAACGAATTTTGCGAGTGTGGGTGCGCAACTGGTTGCGCATCAACGGCATCCCCGGACAGATGAAACCACCCAGGTGCTCTCCATCCGCCGCGACAAAGTCAGCGGTCACGGCCGTACCGAAATCGAGCACCAGGCACGCACCTGAAGCGAGATGAAAACCTCCGAGCATTGCCAGCCACCGATCCAGCCCCAGCCGCTCAAACTCTTCATACCCATTGCGCACGCCTGACATTTCGCGCGCAGGCGCTGCGCACACAACTGGCACATCAAAGGTATCGCCGAGCAAAGACGTCAGCGCTGCGGTTTCCTCCGCGGTCCTGACACTCACCAACCGGCAAAACGTGAGGGCAAGCCCTTTGAGCGCCCCCAACCCCTCCAGCAATCCAAGATCGGAATCGACGACCCCTTCACCCAGCACCTGCCCGGCATTTGCGGCAAGCACACGCCACTTGATGAAACTATTCCCACAATCGAGCTCAAGAATCATCACGCAACCTCAGGCTCAACTCACCACCACTGAAGACTTTCTCCACACCATCCACCTTCAGGCGCAAGGCGCCCTGGCCATCAATGCCCAGCACTTCACCATCAATTTGATTGACGCCGGCAATCAACGACACGCTTCGCCCCTGCCACAGGTGATTTTGCTCCCACTCTGACTGGATGGCCAAAAAGCCACCCGCCTGGTGACGAGCCAGGTATCGCTGCAGCGTCTCCCCCAACACCGCGACCAATTGGTTGCGATCAAACAATTTGCCTGACTCGAGCCGCAGGGATGTCCATTGCTGGTCCACCTCTTCTGCGGACTGCATGTTCACATTGATTCCAACCCCCAGGACCACGTGACACACATCAGCAGGATCACCAACCAACTCGAGCAGTATTCCCGCGATCTTTTTCTGACCTACAAGGACATCGTTCGGCCATTTCAATCCAGCGGATGCAACACCGAGCTCACGCAACGTCTGCAACACTGCGAGCCCAACGACGAGACTCAAGCCTTCCAACTGGCGCATCCCGCCATCAATGCGCAGCACCAGGCTGTAATAGACGTTTTCTGCGAACGGACTGACCCACTTGCGACCACGTCGCCCGCGACCGGCTGTCTGCCGCTCCGAAAGCACCACAAACGGTGCCGCTTGCCCGCGCTCAATAGCGCGCAGCGCTTCGGCATTAGTCGAGTCGATTGAGTCGTGAACCTGGACAGGCCAGGCGCAAGAGTGCGCCTGAGCGCTTATCTCGGCAGGATCGAGCAGCGCTAATGGCGCGGACAATTGATAGCCGCGCCCACGAACCTTATGAATAGACAACCCCAGCTCAGCCTCTAAATGCTGAAGCTGCTTCCACACGGCACTACGACTGACGCCCAGGGCAGCACCCAACGCCTGACCCGAATGGAATCGGCCATCTTTAAGAAGCTTTAACAACGTCAGCATGCAGGTCTCGCCTCACAATGAGGCCCGCATGATAGCCACGCGCCGAGCGATTGCATAGAAATCCAGTAGTCGTGGCTTTTCTTCGGCCAAAAACAAAACCCCAACTGCTTTCGCAATTGGGGTTTCGGAATTTAATCTTGACGATGACCTACTCTCACATGGGGAAACCCCACACTACCATCGGCGATGCATCGTTTCACTGCTGAGTTCGGGATGGGATCAGGTGGTTCCAACGCTCTATGGTC